>NZ_QRQB01000036.1:0-15240 GCF_003475785.1 Coprobacillus sp. AF33-1AC
AGGAGCAGGGCTATGCCCGAAACAGAAAACCACCGGCTAAGCCGGTGGATAATTATTAATTATAAATATAAAAAATATCTTGAATATTGTCATCATTTCTACTATACTATACAGGAATAGAAAGGGATGAGACATATGGAAAAGATTTCGCATAAATATGGTTTTCAACAATTGAATCTTAAGTCTCGTTTTTATATTTTTCATAATTAACATATCAGTCTTGTTATTGATATGTTTTTTTATAACCAAAAAGGAGGATTAGAATGAAAGGTTACTTAATTTTAGAAGATGGTAGTGTTTTTGAGGGAGAAAGTGTAGGGGCTCAAAAAGAAGTTATCAGTGAATTTGTATTTAATACTTCAATGACTGGATATTTAGAAGTTTTAACTGATCCATCATATGCAGGGCAATCGGTTGTCATGACTTATCCATTAATTGGAAACTATGGTGTATGTTTAGATGATCAAGAATCTAATCAACCTCATGTTGAAGGATTTGTTGTAAACGAACTTGCTCGTTTAGGAAGTAATTTTAGAAAAAATATTGATTTAAAAGATTATTTAATTGAGCATGATATTCCATGTATTCAAGGTGTTGATACACGTCATATTACTAAAATTATTAGAAATAAAGGTTGTATGAATGGAATGATTACAACAACTCAATACGATGATTTATCTGAAGTATTAGAAAAAATTCATGCCTTTAAAGTAACAGGTGTTGTTGAAAAAACAACATGTGACGCTCCTTATACAGTTGGAGAAGGTTCATTAAAAGTGGCTTTATATGATTTTGGGGCTAAGAAAAATATTGCTAAATCACTAGCAAATAGGGGAATTGAAGTAACAGTATATCCTGCTAGTACACCAGCAAGTACAATTATTGAAGGAAACTATGATGGTGTGATGTTATCAAATGGACCAGGGGATCCAGAAGAAAATACACAAATTATTGAAGAAATTAAAAAATTAATTGATAGCAAATTACCAATCTTTGCAATTTGTTTAGGACATCAATTAATGGCATTAGCTCATGGCTTCCATACTGAAAAACTAAAATATGGACATCATGGTGCCAATCACCCAGTTAAAGATTTAAATACTGGACGTGTTTATATTTCGACACAAAATCATAACTATGTTATCAGTGAAGATTCTATTGATAGTCATATTGCTAAACCTTGGTTTATCAATGTTAATGATAAAACAATTGAAGGTATGCAATATTTAAATGAAAATATTAAGACTGTACAATTCCATCCAGAAGCTTGTGCAGGTCCTTTAGATACCGATGCATTATTTGATGAATTTGTAAAAATGATGGAGGGAGAATAAGATGGCAAGAGATCAAAGTATTAAAAAAGTATTAGTTATTGGTTCAGGACCAATTATTATTGGTCAAGCTGCCGAATTTGATTATGCAGGAACTCAAGCTTGTCGAGCTTTAAAAGAAGAAGGGGTAGAAGTTATCTTAATTAATTCCAACCCAGCAACAATTATGACAGACAAGGATATTGCTGATAAGGTTTATATTGAACCTTTAACAGTACCTGTTGTTAAACATTTAATTGAAGTAGAAAAACCAGATAGTATTTTACCTACATTAGGTGGACAAAATGCTTTAAATATTGCGATGGCATTAGCCGATGAAGGTTTCTTAGAAAAACATCATGTTAGAACAATTGGTACATCTACAGATACAATTAAATTAGCAGAAGATAGATTAGAATTTAAAACATTAATGGAAAATATTAATGAACCATGTGCAGCATCAATTGTTGTTAATCATGTTGATGATGCATTAGAATTTGCTGAAAAAATTGGTTATCCTGTTGTTGTTAGACCAGCCTATACATTAGGAGGTACTGGTGGAGGTATTGCTAATAACGAAAAAGAATTACATGATATTTGTTCAAATGGTTTACGGTTATCACGTGTTAGCCAATGTTTAATTGAAAGATGTATTGCAGGATGGAAAGAAATCGAATACGAAGTGATGCGTGATAGCGCTGGAAACTGTATTACAGTATGTAATATGGAAAACTTAGATCCTGTAGGGGTTCATACCGGAGATAGTATTGTTGTTGCTCCAAGTCAAACTTTATCTGATAAAGAATATCAAATGTTAAGAAGTTCGGCTTTAAACATTATTACTGCATTAAATATTGAAGGTGGATGTAACGTTCAATATGCATTAAACCCAAATAGTTTTGAATATTGCGTTATTGAAGTAAATCCTCGTGTATCTCGTTCTTCAGCCTTGGCTTCTAAAGCAACAGGATATCCTATTGCTAAGTTAGCTGCTAAAATTGCTTTAGGATATACATTAGATGAAATCGTTAATGCGGTAACAGGAAAAACATATGCTTCATATGAACCTACATTAGATTATATTGTATGTAAGATTCCTAAATGGCCATTTGATAAATTCGTTGGTGCTTCAAGAGAATTAGGAACACAAATGAAAGCAACAGGAGAAGTTATGAGTATTTGTAATAACTTCGAAGGAGCTTTAATGAAAGCTATTCGTTCATTAGAACAAAATATTTATGATTTACATATTCCTGAAGTAGATGGATTACCACATGATCAATTAAGAGATAAATTAAAGAATGTTGATGATCATCGTTTATTTGTTGTTGCTGAAGCATTAAGAAACGGTATTAGTGAACAAGAAATTCATGATATTACAAAGATCGATCAATGGTTTATTGATAAAATTAAACACTTAGTAGAAGTAGAAAATAAAATTAAAACTCAAGAATTAACAATTGATTTATTAAAAGAAGCAAAACATTTAGAATTCCCTGATCGTGTTATTGCTGATTATACAAATAAATCTGAACAAGATGTTCATCAAATGAGAAAAGATCATGATATTGTTGCTGTATATAAAACAGTTGATACATGTGCAGCAGAATTTGATGCTTCAACTCCATATTATTATTCAGTTCATGGTGGATACAACGAAGTTGATCCTCAAGATGAAAAGAAAAAGATTATGGTACTTGGTTCAGGACCAATTCGTATTGGACAAGGTATTGAATTCGATTATTGTTCAGTACATTGTGTATGGGCATTAAAAGAAGCAGGATATGATACAATCATCGTTAATAATAACCCGGAAACAGTATCAACTGACTTTGATATTGCTGATCGTTTATATTTTGAACCATTAACACCAGAAGATGTAGAAAGTATTGTTGATATTGAAAAACCAGATGGTGCTATTGTTCAATTTGGTGGACAAACAGCCATTAAACTTACTAAAGCTTTAATGGAAATGGGGGTTAAGATTTTAGGAACATCTGCTGATGATGTTGATGCTGCTGAAGATAGAGAAAGATTTGATGAAATTCTTGAAAAATGTCATATTGATCGTCCACGTGGTTCGACAGTCTTTACAACAGAAGAAGCTATTGAAACAGCACATCGTTTAGGATATCCAGTCTTAGTAAGACCGTCATATGTATTAGGTGGAGCTGGTATGGAAATTGCTTTAAATGACGGTGATATTAAGAAATTCATGAAGATCATTAATCGTCAATATCAAGAACATCCAATCTTAATTGATAAATATTTAGCTGGTAAAGAAGTTGAAGTTGATGCAATTTGTGATGAAAATGGAGTATTAATTCCAGGTATTATGGAACACGTAGAAAGAGCTGGTGTTCATAGTGGTGATAGTATTTCAGTTTATCCAACTCAAAAAATCAAACCAGAAATTAAACAAATTATTGTTGATTATACTGAAAGACTTGCTAAGGCTTTACATGTTATTGGTTTAATTAATATTCAATTTATTGTATATGAAGATCAAGTTTATGTTATTGAAGTTAACCCACGTTCTTCAAGAACAATTCCTTATATTTCAAAAGTAACTGATATTCCAGTTGTTGATGTGGCTACTCATGTTATTATGGGTAAAACAATAAAAGAACAAGGATATGAATATGGTTTAGCACCAGAAAAAGAAACAGTAGCTATCAAAATGCCAGTCTTCTCATTTGAAAAGATTAAAGGTGCTGAAATTAGCTTAGGACCTGAAATGAAATCAACAGGTGAAGTATTAGGTATTTCTAAAGATTTTGATGAAGCTATTTATAAAGCGTTCATGGGAACAGGTATTAACTTACCTAAGAAAAAGAATATTATTTGTACAATTAAAGATAGTGCAAAAGAAGAATTCTTACCAATCGCTAAACAATACTATATGTTTGGATATGATTTATATGCAACTGAAGGAACATATAATTTCTTAAAAGAACACGATATTCCAGTATCAAAAATAAATCGTATCGCTGATAAAACAAATACAATCTTTGATTTGATGTTAACAGATACAGTTGATTTAATTATCGATATTCCTACAAGAAACGATAACTTAAAAGATGGTTTTGTTATCAGAAGATTTGCTGTTGAAGCAGGTATTCCAATTTATACATCATTAGATACTGCTCAAGCATTAATCAACTGTTTAGAAAAACGTCATAAAGGACAAACATCATTAGTTGATATTACAAAATTAAAATAAAAAGAGTTAAGTGTAATTTTATTTAAAATTACACTTAATCTCTTTTTTGCATATCTTAATGAAATAGATAGGCATATGTGATACAATGAAAACACCTTAAAAGAGGTAACATCAAAAATAGGAGAAAGAATTATGTGTGGAATAGTAGGTTTTTATCATACAAATGATCATTCAAAAGAAGATTTATCTAAAATGATGGAACGTATTAAACATCGTGGACCTGATGAATCAGGACAATTTATTGATGATTATGTAGCGTTAGGACATCAACGTTTATCAATTATTGATTTATCTAATGGAAAACAACCAATGCATTATGGTAAATATGTATTAGTTTTTAATGGAGAAATATATAACTACAAAGAATTAAAAAAAGATTTAATCGCAAAAGGACATGAATTTCAAACAGAATCTGATACTGAAGTTATTTTACATATGTATCAAGAACATAAATATGATACAGCATCATATTTAAGAGGAATGTTTTCATTTGCCTTATATGATAGTGAAACACATGAATTATATTGTGCCCGTGATCAATTTGGTATTAAACCTTTTTATTACTATTATGATCAAG
Source organism: Coprobacillus sp. AF33-1AC (assembly GCF_003475785.1). Taxonomy (NCBI): domain Bacteria; kingdom Bacillati; phylum Bacillota; class Erysipelotrichia; order Erysipelotrichales; family Coprobacillaceae; genus Coprobacillus; species Coprobacillus sp. AF33-1AC. The sequence goes on from NZ_QRQB01000036.1 coordinate 5,111, forward strand.
AACACTTATTATTTGGTAGTGAAATTAAAGCATTTTTAGATCATCCTGATTTTCATAAAGAATTAAATAAAGATGTTTTAGATATCTATCTACAAATGAACTTTGTAGCAGGTGAAAATACATTCTTTAAAAATGTAAAACAATTATTACCTGGACATTATTTTGTTTATAAAGATGGTCAATTTGATATGCAACGTTATTATAAAGTTGAATTCAAAGACCAGTATAAAACAGATCAAGAAATGATTAAAGCGATTGATGAAATTATGAAAGATTCAGTTAAACATCATTTAATTGCTGATGTTGAAGTAGGATCTTTCTTAAGCAGTGGTATTGATTCATCATATCTAGTATCTTTAGCTCGTCCTCAACATACTTATACAGTAGGTTATAGTGATGAAAGATATAATGAAATTAGTTATGCTAAAGATTTAACACAACAATTAGGAATTGAAAATAAAAGTAAAATTATTTCAAAAGAAGAATACTTAGAAGTCTTACCTAAAATTATGTATCATCTTGATGAACCAACAGCCGATCCAGCAGCTGTCGCATTATATTTTGTTAGTGAACTAGCAAGCAAAGATGTTAAAGTTGTTTTATCGGGAGAAGGTGCTGATGAATTCTTTGGTGGATATAATACATATCGTGGAGACATTGATAGTGGTATTTATGGAAAGCTTCCTTTTGGTATCAGACATTTTATTTCTAAAATATGTAAACATTTACCTTCAGTTAAAGGTGTACCATTTTTAATTCGTAATGGTGAAAGAGTAGAGGATTATTATGTAGGTGTTAACCCTGTATTCTCTGTTCAAGATTGTAAACATTTATTAAGAGATTCATCTCATTTACATTCACATAAAGATATTGTGGGACCTGTATTTGAAGGAATGAAAGGAACGAATATTCAAAAAAGACAAAGTTTTGACTTACAAACATGGTTTGTTAAGGATATCTTACAAAAGGGTGATAAGATGACAATGGCTCATTCTATTGAAAGCCGTGTGCCATTTACTGATAAGGAAGTCTTTGAAGTCGCTTCAACTTTAAAAGATAATCAAAAAGTAACTAAAGAAAATACAAAAGTCTTATTAAGACAAGCTGCTAAAAAAGTCATTCCTAATGAAGCTTATAAGAAAAAGAAATTAGGATTCCCAGTTCCACTTAGAGAATGGATGAGAGAAGATGACTTATATAAGAAAGTATATGAAGGATTACAAACACCAATTATTAAAGAATTATTTGATGATCAAAAATTAATATCTATGTTAGATGATCATAAAAATCATAAACATGATTATTATAAAAAAGTTTGGACAATTTATTGTTTTTCATTATGGCATCAAGTCTTCTTTAGTGAAGAATATCAATAAAAAAAGTACTTGCGTTACGCAAGTACTTTATTCTTTTATCATTGAAATAAATTTATTGTTTTTTTCTAAACCTTTAAAAATAAATGCGCTAATAAATAAAATGATAGCTTCACCAATAGCTACATAAATAGCGTTAATAACAAATGGAATTGAGTAGACATATGCAAGTTCACTACCAACAATGATACCTGTAATAATAGCACCTAAAGCAGCAGCTACATAATGGTTTTTAGATTTGTACATGGCAATACAAACAATAATTGTACTTAAAGTACCAAAGCAAATATCAACCATTCCAAGTGGTGAAAATAAATTAGCGATAATACATCCTACAGTTAAACCAGGAATGTATTTTTTATTATAAAAGGCTAAAAAAACAATCACTTCTGAAATTCTACATTGAATTTCACCGTATGATATGGGCGACAACATAAGTGTTAAAACTGCGTATATTGCCGCAATCATAGCGTTCAATAATAAAAGATTCACAGAGTTTCTTTTATTCATTCTTGTGATCCTTTCTGTTTCCACTTAAATGTCACCTCATTGAAAACAGCATTATTATAACGAATTTTATAAAAAAAGGCTAGTCTAAAATAAATTAAATTAGCCCAATTTTGATACATCCTTTATATAAACCGTCTTGATCAATAGAATCAATCACATATGTTGCCTTCTCTTTGGCTAATGGATCACCTTGTCCCATACATAAAGAGATTTTAGCATATTTAAACATCTCTAAATCATTGGTTGAATCACCAAAACAAATATATTCATCGCAATGATAAAACTCTAATAGCTTTTTTATACCTGTTGCTTTTGTTGCTTGATTATGAGTGATATCACAATATGTAGAAACGCCAGGTAGAATAGAAAGTCCTTTAATATGTCTAAAAGGTTCATAATCATATCCCATAGGACCATAAGCAATCATCGCTTGTACTTTTTGACCATGATAAGTTCCCACTGGAGGAAGGATAGAATTAAAAAAGCGAATAGCGTTTAAAACATTATCATCGGGTTCTTGAGTTAAGATTCGATGTTCCATCTTTAAGGCAAGAGGAATATGATGTTTTTTTGCTACATCAATACATTCTTCGACTATTTCCGGGGAAATAATATGTTCTTCGATAATATTGAAATCTTGATCTAGAATGATTTGTCCATTATTACACACAAAGCCATCCCAATTAATAATTTGATCTATACCTGTTCTTTTTAATGATTCTACAGCTCTACCGGTTGCAATAATAATAGGATATCCATTTTCTTTTAATTGTTTAAGTGCTTGAAGGGTAGAAGGACATACTTGATGATGAACATTATCCATCAAAGTCCCATCAATATCAAAAGCAATCATTGGTTTCATAATTTCACCTCGGGTAGATTTTAACATTTATACAAATAAAAAAGAACAAAAAATTGTTCTTATTTATTGGATGGAAAATACGGAGCAAGAGTTCTTGCTAGTGCTGGAATTGGTGCTGTTTGTAAAACAATTTTTCCAGGACCAGTTACGACAGTATTGAAAAAACCTTCGCCACCTAATAATTTATTTTTCATTCCTGATACAGATTGAATATCTAGTGTACATGTTGCATCCATCATGGCTAAATAACCGGTATCAATAATCATTTGTTGACCAGCTATTAAATGATATTCAACAGTGCTACCATCAATTTCTAAAAAGGCAGTGCCTGTTCCAGATAGTTTTGTCATGACAAAACCTTCACCACCAAATAATCCGGTAGAAAATTTCTTGTTATAAAATAAAGATGTTTGAACCTGACTGGTACTAGCTAGAAAAGCAGATTTTTGAATAATGATTTCTTTGTCTTGTGATATCTCTACAGCTTTAATTTGACCAGGAAACGATGAAGCAAAAGCAATTAAACCTGGTTTTTTAGCTGTATAGTAATTTTGGAAAAGCGTTTCATTGGAAATCATACGACTTAATACTTTGCCAAAGCCACCACCTTTAGTAGACATTTCAATATCAGGATCCATCCATGCCATCGCACCACTATCACAAATCATACTTTCATCTTGATCTAGATGACATATGACAACTGGAAGATTACCACCTTCTATTGTGTATTTCATGATTTTTCCTCCTTGACGACAAGACAAACAGGACTAGGTATACTTAATGTATTTTCGGTTTTAACTAGTTCTTCATTTTCTTCATCAAATGTAAGAAGTTCAATGACATTATCATCTTGACCACCTACGAGTAAATAACGATTATCTACTAATGTAAAGTCACGTGGTGATTTTGCGGTATGCACCATATAAAGTAAAGAAAGTTTTCCATTATTTTGATTAACTCGATATAAAACAATGCTATCATGACCTCTATTAGAGACAAATAAATGTTTACCACTAGGAGATAACTTAATAGCTGAAGCACTTGAAAAACCATGGAAATGTCTAGGAACACAGTGAATAACCTGTATTAAAGTATAATGTCCTTCTTGATAAGAATAGACCATTACGCTATTAGCTATTTCATTGGATAAATAACAGTAACGTCCGTCTTTTGAAAATATCATATGTCGAGGACCACTTCCAGGTAAAACAGCTTGACTTAAATCTTCTCTTTCTTTTAAAACCCCATTATCAAATTCATACATCACAATTTTATCAGCCCCTAAATCAACACTATATAAGTATTTTTGATCAGGTGTAATACCAACACAGTGTGCATGAGGACCTGTTTGTCTTTTTAATAAATCTGGTCCTAAACCATGATGATGAACAGCGCCAATTTTATTGATAATTTTACCTTCTTTTAAAGTAAAGGATGCTGTAGAACCAACGTGATAGTTTGCTGTAAATAAATAATCTTCGTGAGGACTTAAACAAAGATGTGTGTATGATCTTCCTTGAGATTGAAATGATGAGTATGGGACAAGTGCAGTTCCTTCCATCAAATAACTAGCAACGCCACCACCATCATTAAATCTTGATGCATTTTTTAATGCAACATATAGTTTTCCATTTGATTGAATCATATATGAAGGAAAATCTTTTGTTTGTACATGTTCTATTAAAGATAATTGTTTTGTTTCTTCGTTGAAGTCACAAATATAGATTCCTTTTTGATTGCCTTTTCCATAACTTGAAACATAAAAAATAGACATAATCTTTCCTCCTTTTTTATTATTGTATCATAAATATAAACAAGAAAAAAAGAATACATTGCTGTATTCTTTCATAACTATTTAGTTAACTGAGCTTTCCCTTTGCAGTAAGTTTGTAAGACATCATAGTTATCTTCTAAGACAACTAAATCAGCATCGTAACCTACACCAATATAACCAACATGATCATCTATGTGTAAGCATCTAGCTGGATTAGATGTACATGCATTAATAGCGTAATTAACAGGAACTAAAGCATCTTCAATTAAGATTTTTAAACCTTTATTCACATTTAAAGTAGAACCTGCTAAATTTCCGGCTTCTACTAAATGCGCACTACCATCTGGGTAAATCACAACTTCTTGACCACCAAAATCAAATTTAGTACCTGTAGGGAATCCTTTACACATTAATGAATCAGTAATCATAATACTGTAATCAGGACCTTTAGAAGTAAAATAATTATTTAAGGCAGCAAGTGTAGAGTGGTTACCATCACAAATAATTTCTCCATACATATTACGAATACGATAAGCACCACCAACTAGTCCGTTAGCACGATGAGTAAAAGGAGACATAGCGTTATAAACATGAGTCATACTTCTAGCACCATGAGCAAAGGCTTGAACAGCTTGCTCATATGTTGCATCAGAATGTCCAATACTTACAACAACATCATTTTGACTACAATAACGAGTTAAAGCAAAATCATCATCATTTTCTACTGCCATTGTTATATATTTAATTAAACCATGAGCAGCTGCTTGATATCTTTTAAATTGTTCTACATTTGGTTTAACACAGTATTCTTCAGGTTGAGCGCCCTTATGTGCTTTATTTAAATAAGGACCTTCAAAATGAATACCTAAAATTTGTGCTCCTTCATAACCTTCTTCAACAACTTTAGCGACATTACTTACGGCTTTAGTTAAGACTTCTTCACTTTGAGTAAGGGTTGTTGCTAGAAAACCGGTAACACCTTCATTTACAATACCTTTAGTCCATTTTCTTAATCCTTCTTCATTGGCATCGTTAGTATCAAAACCATAAGCACCATGACAATGAATATCAATAAATCCTGGAAGAATTCTCAAATTACCATAATCTTTAGTCACTTCTTTTTCATTATAATTATAAATCTCTTTAATAATACCATCTTCAATTTCTAATTGAGCAGGGATGAATTGATCAGCGATCCATACTTTTTTACTTTGTATTATCATATTTTCACCTCATTATTATTATAGTCCAGAATTCTTATCTAGACAAGCAAATTTATATCGAATATCTAAAAGAAACATTTACCTCATTATTAAAATGTTATATAATTATAAAAATGAAATAGAGGAGGATATTTTATGGATGAAAAATTACTATTATCATTGATAGAAAATAACGCAAGATTGGAAGTTACTGATCTAGCGGCCGCCTTAAACGAAAGTGAAGAAAATGTACAAGAAACACTAAAAAAATTAGAAGATAAAAATGTAATATGTGGGTATCATACTTTAATTAATTGGGATAAAACAAATACTGATCATGTTGTTGCTTTAATTCAAATTACAGCTAATCCTGAAAGAGAATACGGTTATGATCGTATCGCTAAAAAGATATATCAGTTTCCTGAAGTTGATACAATGTATTTATTATCAGGAAGTTATGAATTTTTAGCTGTTATTCAAGGTAAAACGATGCAAGAAGTTGCTCATTTTGTTGGAAGTAAACTTGCTTGTTTAGAAGGCGTTGCCGGAACAGCTACACTTTTTGTTTTAAAGCAGTACAAACGTATGGGAATTTGTTTTGATGATGACAAAAAAGATGATAATGAAAGATTATTGGTGACTCCATAATGGATTTTACAAAAGTTGTTAATAAAACAGTAAAAGAGATTAAACCTAGTGGAATCCGTAAGTTCTTTGATTTAGCTAATCAAATGGAAGGTGTGATTTCACTTGGGGTAGGGGAACCAGATTTTGCAACGCCTTGGTCAATTAGAGAAGCAGCGATGTACTCTATCGAAAAAGGAAAAACATTTTATACAGCTAATCGTGGTTTACTCGAATTACGTGAAGAAATATGTCATTATCAAAAAAGAAGATTTAATTTAGATTATAAACCAGAACAATGTATTGTTACTGTTGGTGGTTCTGAGGCGATTGATTTAGCTTTAAGAACATTAGTTGAACCTGGTGATGAAGTTATTTTATTACAACCAAGTTATGTTGCTTATACACCGGGAGTAGAGCTTGCTGGTGGAGTTGTAAAAAACATTATTTTAACTGAAGAAAATGAATTTAAACTAACACCAGAATTATTAGAAGCAGCCATTACTGATAAAACGAAAGCTATCTTACTTAATTATCCAAGTAATCCTACAGGTGGATTTATGACAAGAGAGGATTATGCTAAGATTGTTCCTATTATTAAAGAACATGAAATCATGGTGATAACTGATGAAATATATGCTGAATTATCTTATGAACATCAATTCTGTAGTATTGCTGCATTTGATGAAATCAAAGACCAAGTTATCTTAGTAAGTGGTTTTTCAAAGGCTTATGCAATGACAGGATGGCGTTTAGGATATGTTTTAGGAAATGAATATATCATTAAATTAATGAATAAAATTCATCAATACGTTATCATGTGTGCGCCAACGGCAGCACAATATGGGGCTATTGAAGCTATGCGTAACTGTGATCATGAAATCGAAAAAATGCGTCAAGCCTATTTGTTAAGAAGAAACTTCTTAGTTAAAACATTTAATGAAATGGGATTAAAGACATTTACGCCTCAAGGAGCATTTTATGTCTTTCCAAATATTACTTCTACTGGTCTTACATCAGAACAGTTTTGTGAAGAGTTATTAAAAGATCAATTAGTTGCTTGTGTACCAGGAACGGCTTTTGGTGAAGCAGGAGAAGGATTTATTAGGGTTTCTTATGCTTATAGTATTGAACAATTAAAAGAGGCTACTAAGAAAATTAAGATATTTGTAGAAAAAAGGACAAAATAATGTCCTTTTTATTTTAACTCCAAATAAAAGGTGTTAATATAGTCATATATAATTCGTACCTTTCATATATTTTCTATAATGAAGATGTAAAAAAGGAGACGATCTATATGAAACTTAGAAGCTATCAACGTGCAACAAATAAATCAATTATTGAAGTAAAAAGATATTTATTAGAAATGTCTAAAGAAATCTATGAACAAGATATACATGATATCATGAATCAATGTATTGATACTTATCAGTTAAAAAAGAAATTAAATAAAAGAAAAGATATTCAATTATGGTTATTTATGAATATAAAAAAAGCAATTGATCATAGTGTTTCTTTTGATGATATTGAAAATCATCTTATTTATATGAATCATTTAATTCAATCAACATATCAACCATTATTAGAATATAAATATAAATTATTTTATTATATTCTAGATCAAGTATCTTTTTCAGTAGAATCCTACTGTTTAATTAGACATTTATTAAAATTTAAAACAAAACAAATAGAACAATATATCGATAATATCGAAGATATTGTTAAAATGGATGAAGAAAGATATCATTATGTTGCTAGTGAAATCTTATTGTTAGAAGAACAATATAAACAAGCTTACCATCATTTACCTTATGTATGCTTTGACCATCGTCTTCAAGTATACCAACAAGCTCTTTATAACGATTCTCCTAGAAGATTTGAAAATCTTTTTGAACAAACCGGATTTCTCTACGCTCTTGCATGATATAAAGAGGTGAAAAATGGAAAAGTTATATTATATTTTAAAGATATTACAGGATGCAGATGATATTATGCCAGCAATGCAAATACAAGAACAGTTGGAAATACAATATGATATTTCTATTAATGTTAAAACGATTTATCAGGCTATTAAAAATTTAAATGATTTATTTATGTTATTTGCTGGAAAACAACTTATTGAAACAATTAGAAAAAGAGGTTATCGTATTATTCAGGATTATTTTGAAGATGGGCAATTACAATATTTATGCGATACCATTATCTATAATCCTAGTTTAAGTGAAAAAGAAGCTAAACAATTAATACAACAATTAAAGAATATGAGTTCAACTAAACAGCTTGATCGTATTCATTTAAACCAACCGGTTCATCAATCTTTAGAATATGATTTATTACTTAACTTAACAACCATTATTAAAGCAATTCACCATCACCATAATATTTATTTTCAATATGTAAGTTATGATATTGAAAATGCTACATTTAAAGAAGTAGTTCATGAAAATGGTAACCATGAAAATCCTCAATACTATATTATCTCTCCTTATCGTCTTATTTTAAGAGATTCTAAATATTATGTATTAGGGTATTTTAGTAAGCGACCAGATAAATTATCAATTTATCGTTTAGACCGTATGCGCTTAGTGAGAAATTATCATAGTGAATATGTGGATATTCAAGATCAATTTGATATGGAACGTGAAGTAAATAATAATGTCAATATGTATATATCTGGCAAAAGAGACCAGTTACAGTTATTATTTGATCAAACTGTAGTAAGAGAAATGGCGAGTCAGTTTGGCAAAGACTGTCAGGTATCTAAACAATATGATGGACGTTATTTATTAAAGGCTCAAGATGTTTTAATATCAGATGGTCTGATTGGTTGGCTTATGATGTTACAAAATCATGTACAAGTTGTTTTACCTTTATCTTTAAAAGAAGAAATGAAAAACAGAATAGAAAAAATGTTTAGACAATATAAGTAAGTGATTCTAACAAGATGTTAGTCTTCTTTTTGCATGACAGTATAACATTATGAATAAGATATTGCACTTTATTTGATTATTGAACTAAAATAATAATGTAATAAATATAGGGAAATGGAGAATGAAGATGAAAGTACTTATTATTAATGGTAGCCCTCATCCTAAGGGAAATACAAAATTAGCGTTAGATGAAATGGTTAAAATATTTGACCAAGAAGGGATTGAAAGTGAAATTGTTCATGTAGGAAATAAAGATGTAAGAGGATGTATTGCCTGTATGTCATGTAAAACAAAGTTAGATCATTGTGTGTTTGATGATATTGTAAATGAAACAGCTAAAAAATTTGAAGAGTGTGATGGACTTGTTGTGGGGACACCTGTTTATTATGGCTCTGCCAATTCTACTTTAATTTCTTTTTTAACAAGATTATTTTATAGTACTTCATTTGATAAAACGATGAAGGTAGGAGCAAGTGCGGTGATTGCTAGACGTGGTGGTATTTCTGCTACATATGATGAACTTAATAAGTTCTTTGCTATTTCGGGTATGCCTATTGCTTCAAGTCAATATTGGAATTCAATTCATGGTAGAGAACAAGGTGAAGTCTTACAAGATGAAGAAGGATTACAAACAATGCGTGTTCTTGCTAGAAATATGTCTTTTTTAATGAAATGTATTCATGATGGTAAAGAAAAATATGGTTTACCTGAAAAAGAAGAATTTCATAGAACTAATTTTATCAGATAATGAAAAAAGAGCTAATGCTCTTTTTTAGGTATATTAAAATATCTGTAGCTTAGAGGTCCACTTTAAAATATCGTGGGGAGGAACCTATAAAATATCTAGGGGATGTA
>NZ_QRQB01000037.1:0-14931 GCF_003475785.1 Coprobacillus sp. AF33-1AC
TAACAAATTTTAAAAAGACTGTCGATAGTCAATTTGTCAACAGTCTGTAAGAAGAGTGTAACTCTTCTTTTTTTTATTGACAAAAAAGAATATTATCTATATAGTTGATATATCAACTAATAGGAGAGATTATGAGAATCGGTGGTATTATTAATTTTATCGCAAATCAAAGTTCAGCAAAGATAAATGAACACTTAAAAACAAAAGGAATTAGCCATGGTGAAGCAAGAGTAATTCATTTACTTTATCATCAAGACGGTTTATTACAGGAAAAATTAACGAAACTATTGTTAATTGATAAAAGTGCAGTAACCCGGATATTAAAAAACATGGAAGAAAAAGGGTTAATCATTAAACAGATATCTTTAAAAGATAAAAGAAATTATGAAATATATTTGACTTCAAAAGGGAGAAGTCTATATTCATTTATTGATCAAGCATTTGAAAATGTTTCTAATAAAATGGTTAATGGTTTGAATTTATTAGAAAAAGAACAATTAAATCAAATGTTACATACACTAGCAAAAAATATGGAGGAATTTTATGAATGATGAAAGAATGAAAAATAATAAAATACTTCCTTTATTAGTGGAATTTTCATTACCAGCTATTATAGGAATGTTAGTTAATGCAATCTATAATGTTGTAGACCGCATTTTTATTGGTAATGCGCCACAACTTGGAGCGTTAGGATTAGCTGGAATTAGTATTACTTATCCAGTTACGCTTATTTTAATGGCCATTTCGTTAATGATAGGAGTTGGTGGAGCAACTCGCTTTTCGATAGCTTTAGGAATGGGAAAACGTGAAGATGCTGCTAAATATATGGGGAATGGTTTGACTCTTACAGTAATACTGGGTCTAATATTTACAATTGCAGGGTGTTTATTTTTAAATCCTATTTTAAAAATATTAGGAGCAAGTCAACAAGTATTGCCTTACGCTCAACGTTATTTAAGTATTATTTTATATGGTTCAGTATTTCAATGTGTAGCCATGGCTGGAAATAATTTTTCTAGAGCACAAGGAAATCCTAAAAATGCAATGGTTTCTCAATTGATAGGAGCAGGTTTTAATATTTTATTTGATTATATTTTAATTGTTTGTTTTAAAATGGGCATGGAAGGAGCAGCCCTTGCTACAATAGGTGGACAGTTTTTAAGTGCTATCTGGCAACTTGTCTTTTTATTTGGTAAAAGAACAATTATATCTTTAAATTTATCATTAATGAAATTGAAATGGCTTTATGCTATAGATATTATCAAAACGGGTATTCCTGCTTTTTTAATGCAAATGTCAAATAGTGTCTTGAATATTATATTAAATGCAACCTTGCTTCAATATGGAGGAGATGTTGCTTTAAGTGCTATCGGAATTGTTACCAGTGTACAAACTATTTTGTTAATGCCACTTACAGGATTAACTCAAGGTCAACAGCCTTTGATTTCTTATAATTATGGAGCACGATTAATGGATCGTGTTAAAGAAACTTTAAAATATGCAATGATGGGTGCTATCATTATTGATCTTATTGGTTTTATAGGAGTTGAATTTTTTACCAAGACAATTGTTTATATGTTCAACAATGACCAAAGTGTGGTTTCTTTAGGTGTAGATTCTTTAAGAATATGGTTTATGATGTTACCGGTTATTGGTATTCAAATTGTATGTGCTAATTATTTTCAAGCAGTTGGTAAAATTACAGTATCTAGTTTTTTAAATTTATTAAGACAAGTTATTATTTTAATACCAGCTATTTTATTGTTGGCTCATATATTTGGCTTATATGGAATTTTTTATGCTGTTCCGTTTGCGGATGCATGTGCTTTTATCATCACAGTTATTTTATTAATAAGAGAATTAAAAAAAGAAGGCGTAATGTAAAAAAATGGAATGAGTTTAACTCATTCCATTACATTTTTTTAACAGTAATTTTTTTGATTACTGGCTGATTTTCTTTAGCTACAGTACCATTATCATCTGTAGAAGGGACATTATTAGCAATTTGATCAACAACATCCATTCCTTCATATACATGACCAAAAGCAGCGTATTGACCATCTAAGTGAGTTGCATCTTGAACACAAATAAAGAATTGACTACTAGCACTATCATTATCTTGACTTCTTGCCATTGAAATAGCACCACGTGTATGACTGATTTGGTTTTTTACACCATTTTCACTAAATTCACCTTTAATTGTCTTTTTTGATCCTCCAGTACCATCACCATTTGGATCACCACCTTGAATAACAAAATCTTTGATTATACGATGGAAAGTTAAACCATTATAAAAACCAGATTTAGCAAGCTTAACAAAGTTAGTGACGGTAATCGGTGTATTATCTGCATCTATTTCAGCTTTAATTGTTCCATAATTTTCAACTTCTATTGTGACTTGATAATTTCCTTTTAAGTATGTTGTTTTTGCTTTTTTTGTTGTATCTTTAGTATTAGAACAGCCAACTAAAAAAATAAAGCATAAACAAATAATTAAGATTGATTTTATTTTTTTCATATGTGCCTCCTGAGATTTATTATACCAAATCATTTTTATAGAAACAAATAGAGCTTATCTGTCTTTTGAAAAATTATTAAATTGGTGCTATTTATCATTACAGTCTTATGATAAAATAGGCAAGAGAGGTTTATATTATGAGACAAAAACGAATTGTATTAATTAATGATGTAACAGGATATAGTCGTTGTTCAGTAGCTTGTCAGTTACCGATTATTTCATCAATGGGAATTGAAACAGTGTTTGTTCCTACGGCTATTTTATCTATCAATACTTATCATCCGGATTTCTTTTTTGATGATTATACTGATAAAATGACAGCATATATTCAAACATACAAAACAATGAATGTTGAATTTGATGGGATTTGTAGTGGTTTTTTAGGGTCTGTTAAACAAATAGATATTGTTAAGGATTTCTTTAAATCTTTCAAAACAGATCAAAACTTTATTTTAGTTGACCCAGTTATGGGAGATCATGGTCATTTGTATCCTACTTATACTAAACAGATGCAAGAGAAAATGAGGGATTTAATGCCTTATGCTACAATTGTGACACCTAATTTAACTGAATTATGTGCTTTAATTGATGAAGAGTATCATGAAACTTATGATGACCAAGAATTATTTAGAATGTGTCAAAAATTAAGTAAGATGGGACCACAACTTATTGTTGTTACAGGAATTTCTCATGGACAAAAGATATTAAATTTTGTATATGATCATGGACAATACTATCGCGTTGAAGTTGATCGTATTGGTGAAGATCGCAGTGGGACAGGTGATGTTTATAGTGCAATTATTGCAGGACGTTATTTACAAGGATGTTCTTTTTTACAGTGTGTAAAACAAGCTGCTGCGTTTGCGTCTAAATGTATTGCGTATTCTAAAAGTATTGAAGCACATCCACATTTGGGGTTATGCTTTGAACCATTTTTAAAGGAATTGGGGGATTAAAATGATATTATATACTTTGTATGGTAATTCTTATATTGATTTAAAACATGTATCTGATTTAAAAGGGATAACATGTTATGTCAATTCAACAAATCGTTGTCAATGTTCTTGCACTTTTTGTTTAAGACAAACTAAAGAAATGATGGAAGGCAATTCTTTATGGTTAAAAGAAGAACCTACTGTAGAAGAAATTTGTCATGAATTTGATTTGTATCAATTAGATGATTTTAAAGAAGTTGTTTTTTGTGGATTTGGTGAACCTTTATTAAGACATGAAGATTTAATGGAAGTAGCAAAGTACTTAAAACAAAGAAAACCAGATATAAAAATAAGAATTAATACCAATGGGTTATCATCTTTATCATGGAAAAGAGATATTACTCCTGAATTTAAGGGACTTATTGATACTGTATCTGTTTCTTTAAATGCAAGTAATAAGGAAGAATATTATCGTTTAACAAGAAGTCGTTTTGGTATTGACTCTTTTGATGAAATGTTAAAATTTGCGAGTAAAGCAAAACAATATGTTCCTCATGTTGTTTTAACTGTTGTTGATATTATTGGTGAAGAAGAAATTAATAAATGTCAAAAGATTGCTGATGAAATTGGAGTAACTCTAAGAGTACGTCCGTTTGAAAAATAGAAAAGGAGATTAAATTATGATGCAATTAAGCCGTGAAGAACGTTTACTTCACATACCTCATGTTACCAATGTTCGTGATTTAGGTGGTTATGAAACACAAGATGGTTATTATACAAAAGCTCATAAATTTATACGTAGTGCATGTCCTAGCAAAATAGATGAGGCAGGAAAAAAACAATTATATGATTATGGTATTCGTACTGTTGTTGATTTGAGAAGCCCTTTTGAGGTAGAACAACTGCCACATCCTTTAAAAGAATATCAAGACATCGAATATTATCACATTGATTTATTACAATCACAAAACTTTTCTTTGATTGCTGATAATATTAAAGAATACCAAGATTTAAGTGGTTTCTATATTTTTATGATTGAAGCAAATAAAAATCAAATGAAGAAAATATTTGAAATCTTTTACGAGCATCCTTATGACGCTATTATGTTTAATTGTTCAGCGGGAAAAGATCGAACAGGTGTTGTTTCTGCTTTATTATTAGATTTAGCAGGGTGCCATGAATATGATATTGTCAAAGATTATTCGGAATCATTTGAAAATAATAAACCTATTCTTGATCAATTAAAGGGAATGATTAAGGAAGAAGATGAAAAGTTCTTAGGTTCTGATCCTCGAATCATGATGAAATTTTTAGCATATTTAAGAGAAACATATGGAAGTGCAAAGGAATATTTGCTTCAATGTGGGTTAGATGAAGAACAAATTCAAGAAATTAAAGAAAATTTAACAATTTAAAAGAAAAACACCTTTTATTTGTATATATATAAATAGGAGGTGTTTTTTATGAAAAATATTATGGCGTTGACATTTCGCCAAAAACAGGAAGTTCTAGAACAAATCTTTAGAGAGTATCGACGAGATAAGTTTAATTTAAAACGTTTAGAAAATAAAAATTTCTATCCGGAATTAAATTATGGCATTGTTAGGGAAGGTAAACAAGGCTATCAATCAGGGAAAAGTAAAATTGAGCATTATGTTGAAAAGAAAGAGGAGTTAGAAAATAAAATTGATATGTTTGAAGAAATTGTTGCTTTGTTAAGTGAAGAAAATCAAAAGATAATTATTCATGAATTTATGAATCAGGCACCAAATAATTGGTGGATGGATTATTATTCTAGAAGTACTTATTATCGTATGAAAAGTAGAGCGATGGAAGAATTATTATTTTATCTGAATTTATGATGATGAGATAGATTTAATTTGTTGAAAAATAGCAAAAAAACCTTATAATAAAGGAGTATTAAATTTTATGTAAGGGAGACTATTTAATGCTAGAAAAACTTTTTAAACTTAATGAAAAGGGAACAAATGTTAAAACAGAAGTCATTGGTGGTGTGACAACATTTTTAGCTATGGCTTATATTTTAGCAGTTAATCCCAACATGCTTCAACAAACTGGATTATCTTATGGTGGTGTCTTTTTAGCGACAGCTTTATCATCTGGTATTGCAACATTAATTATGGGATTGCTTGCTAATTATCCGGTGGCTTTGGCACCAGGTATGGGTGTTAATGCATTATTTACTTATACTCTTGTTATGACAATGGGATATAGTCCTGCTGCTGCTTTAGCTGCTGTCTTTACTTCAGGAGTTATCTTTTTACTTATTTCAGTAACTGGTGTAAGAAAAGCGATTATTAATGCTATTCCACAACAATTAAAATTAGCAATTGGGGCAGGAATTGGTTTCTTTATTGCTTTTATTGGTTTTAAAAATTCTGGAATTATTGTAAGTGATCAATCTACATATGTAGCATTAGGAAACTTATCTAGTCCTGCTGTTTTACTTGCAGTATTTGGAATTATTATTACTATTATCTTTATGGCAAAAAAAGTACCTGCTGCTGTATTCTATGGTTTAGTTGTTACAGCTGTTGTAGGTATTGTTTTAGGATTGTGTGGAGTTTCAGGAATGCCTAAGATGCCTTCAGCTATTATTTCTACAAAAATTGATACAAGTGGATTTGGATTATTTATGAGTGGATTTCAAGAATTATTCTCACATCCAAGTTGTATTGTAGGTATTTTCTCATTATTATTTGTTGATTTCTTTGATACAGCTGGAACTTTAATTTCAGTTGCAAACAAAACAAATTTAGTTGATGAAAATGGAGAATTAGACAATATCGAACAAGCCCTTGTTGCTGATTCAGTAGGTACTGTTGTAGGAGCTTGTTTAGGAACTTCTACAGTAACTTCATTTGTTGAATCTACAGCAGGTGTTGAAGCTGGAGGAAGAACTGGTTTAACTGCTTGTGTTACTGCTGTTTTATTCTTCTTATCAATTTTATTTGCACCGGTATTAAGTGTTGTTACAAACGCTGTAACAGCTCCTGCTTTAGTAGCTGTTGGTATTTCTATGGCAAGTCAATTAGGTGGAATTGATTGGGATGATGTTGTATTTGCAGCAAGTGGATTTATTACTGTTATTACAATGTTGTTAACTTATTCTATTAGTGATGGTATTGCTTTAGGATTTATTGTTTATGGTTTAACAATGATTTTTACTGGACGTGCAAAAGAAGTTAAAGGAATTGTTTGGGGATTATTAATCCTGTTTATAGCTTATTTTGTAAGTTTATATTTATAAAAAAAGGGCAGAGCCCTTTTTTTATTAAGATAAACTGGAGGCATAATATGGTCTCCTTATTTATTGATAACACTTGTTGGATTACCTTGATAGTAATTGATAAAATTTTGAATTGCTAAATCAATTGTTCTATATCTTGCTTCATCAGCTAACCAGGCTACATGTCCTGTTACTATAGAACGTGGATGTTGGATAAGGGGAGTCGGTTTTTGAGGATTTTCATCGGTTAATACATCAAGACCAACGCTATATATTTTGTTGCTATTTAATGCTTCAACTAATGCATCTTCATCAATAAGTTTTCCTCTTGCAGTATTAATAATAATGACACCGTCTTTCATTTTATTAATGGTATCTCTATTGATTATTTTTTCGGTCTGTGAAGTAAGAGGACAGTGTAATGAGATAATATCAGATTGTGATAAAAGTTCATCTAGAGATACTTGTTCAATAAAGTTGTATTGAGGATCCTCTTTTTTAAATAAGTCATAACCGATAACATGACAACCAAAGCCATGAGCTATTTTAGCAAAGTGGTAACCAATTGCCCCTAAACCAATAACACCTACTGTTTTATCAGTTATTTCTATATGTCGATTTGTAGCCAGACAAAAGGGATTATCTTTGTTTTTAAAATAATCTATTTTTGTATAGTGACATTGGTCGCTTACATGATGACAAATTTCTAATAATAGAGCCATTGCATATTGTGCAATGGTAGAGGCACCATAGATGGTGTTTGTGATGGTTACACCATAACGTTTGGTCATCTCTTTATCAAATTCTTCAAACCCATGTGAGGTTGTAGCGATATATTTTAAGCGAGGATGATTAATAAATAATTTTTCTATTAAAACATCACTGGTAATCCACATTCCAATTAATGCGTCGTAATCATCTAATAATTGATCATACTCATCAAAACTCATGATTGAATCTTTTTTAATAACAGTATATTCAATATCTTGGTATTTTTTTAATTGATCATATCTTTCTATAAGTTGTTGTGTCGAAATGCTAGGGGTAATACTTTCTCCCTGTAATATAAGTACTTTCATATATTTCCTCCTAATAATTTTTTATTAATGTAATAATATTATTACGATAATAAAAAAATGTCAAAGTATTTATCTTATTATTTTGAATATGATGTAATATAAAAAATAAATATGTTGTAAATGAAAGCGCTTTAGTGTAATATGAATACATGGAGAAATTTTTATGAAGTGTGTAAGTTGGAATGTTAATGGTATAAGAGCATGTATAAATAAAGGTTTTTTTGATGTTGTTAAACAAATGGATGCAGATTTCTTTTGTGTACAAGAAACAAAAATGCAAGAAGGGCAAGCGGATATTAATATAGAAGGTTATTATCATTATTTAAATAGTGCTGAAAAAAAGGGTTACAGTGGGACATTGATTTATACTAAACAAAAACCTATTTCAGTCTTTTATGGAATGAATAATGAAGATTTTGATCAAGAGGGAAGATTGATCACATTAGAATATCCAAATTATTATTTTATAACTTGCTACACGCCAAATAGTCAAAATGAATTAAAACGTTTGGATTATAGAATGGAATGGGAAGAATATTTTTTGAAATATTTAGATTCTTTAGATAAACCTGTTATATTATGCGGAGATTTAAATGTAGCTCATCAAGAGATTGATTTAAAAAATCCAAAAACAAATAGGACTAATCCAGGGTTTACTGATCAAGAAAGAAGTTGTATGAGTAAGCTATTGAATCATGGTTATATAGATACATTTCGTTATCTGTATCCAAGTGTAGAAGAGGTTTACTCATGGTGGTCTTATCGTTTTCAAGCGAGAAAGAAAAATGCAGGATGGAGGATTGATTATTTTATTGTTTCCCAATCATTAAAAGACTGCATTATTGATGCTTCAATTGAAACGGAAATAATGGGTAGTGATCATTGCCCAGTTACTTTAACTATCAATTTATAAAACAAGTGGAGGTTTAATCATGCAATCATCGTTTTCACCGGTTTCGTTGTGTGCAGCGGTTATTTTAGTTGCTATTGTTATTGTTGTAGCGACATGTTATTTACGTGAAAAAATGAGAGAAAAGTAAGAGGATGCTAAGCATCTTTTTATTTTTTTTATGAATGTGTTACAATGCATTTAAATGGAGAATAGTATGAAAGAGTTTAAATATGAAAAAGTATATCAGTCAATTGTAAGTGATATTAATGATGGTTATTTACATTATCAAGAGAAACTGCCATCCGTTAGAAAGATGGCGGAGAAAAGGGGAGTAAGCAGAACAACGGTAGAAAATGCTTATGTACAGTTATTGAATGAAGGGTATATTTATTCGAAAGAAAAGGTTGGTTATTTTGTTAGAATTCAAGATCCAGTTTCAAATCAGTTAACCCTTAATCGAAAATCGATGTTAAAGGAAGTTAAATATGATTATGATTTTTCTGGTCAAAAAGTAGATGATGAAAGTTTTAATATTGAAGTATGGAAAAGATATATAAAAAAAGCACTTAAGTATTCGGATGAATTAACATGTTATGGAAATCATAGCGGAGAAGAAATATTAAAAATACAATTACAAAATTATTGTCAAAATAATCGAGGCGTTAAAAGACCGATTGATTCATACGTTATTGGTGCAGGTTTTCAGGTACTGTTATATTATGTTTGTGCGCTATTTGATGATGATATTACTGTTGGTGTAGATGAGAGTGGTTTTGTACAAGGTGAAGCTGTTTTTCATGATTGTCATATGCATATAGTTAAATTAAAAAGTGATCATGAGGGAATTATTATTGATGAACTCAAACGCAATCATGTTAATTTAATTTATGTAAATAGTTCTTCAGGAGGATATCATGGTCATCCTATCAAGCAACAAAGAAGAAATGAATTAATCAAATATGCACATGATTATAATGCATATATTATTGAAGATGATCATAATGGTGAATTAATGTTTAATAGTAAACCAATTGATGCTATGGCTAAATTTGATAACCAACGTATTTTTTATATAGGTTCATTTTCTAAATTATTATTACCATCAATAAGAATGAGTTATCTAGCTTTACCAATTCCATTTTTAGAACAATTTAAAATAAAAATGAAATATTATCATCCGACTGCATCAAAATTGGAACAATTAGCCTTAGCTTTATATATTGAAGATGGACAATTATCAAGACATCTAAAGCGCCTTAGAAAACACTATTATGTTAAAAGTAATAAAATGCTAGAGCTTTTGAAAGATTCTTTTCCTCAGCATCACTTTGAGTTATATGAAACATCATTGATGATTACAATGTCAGTAGATCAAGATAAGATTGATAGCTACATTGACTTAGCTAAGGAAAATCATATTTTAGTTGCCAAAAACTCCTATCATCAAATTGCTTTATCTATTTCGGGAATGATATTAGAAGATATTGAAAAAGCAATCTTATTGTTAAAAAGAATTTGGAAATAAAAAAGTCACATTGAAATGTGACTATTTTTGTAAATGTTTACAACTATAATATGCTGGAATACCATTTTTATATTGAATATGAACTTCACCTTGAATTAATGGATATAAGTAATCATATAATTCTTGATTAATATCATTTCCGGCTTCATTAATCCAATTTCTAGGAATTTTTTGTTCTAGGTTTGCAATATCTCTTACATCACTTGAAATATAATCAATATGATATGGATCATTACATAATCGTTTGAATCCCATAACTTGTCCTGATTTACCTTCAAGAGCAGTTTCAATTGCTTTTTGACCTACAACAAATGATTCATTTAAATCTGTTTTACTTCCAATGTGCATAGCACATCTTTGTAAAACATTTAACTCGATACTTCTTACTTTACATCCAAACTCTTTAAATACTAAAGATTCTAACATTTTTCCTGTTCCAGAATGTAATACATGACCAAAAGCATCTTTTTTAGCGTATTTACTATCATCATCTAAGAAGTGTCCATCTTTATCTTTGATTCCTTCACTCACTGCGATAACAACACATCTTTTTTTCTTAAATACTTCATGAATATCTTGTAAAAATTTATCTTTATCAAAAACAACTTCTGGTAGATAAATTAGATCGGGTGCTTCGTTATATTCATTTCTAGCAAGAGCAGCAGCAGCAGTAAGCCAACCTGCATTACGTCCCATGATTTCAATGATCGTAACAGATTGTAATTGATAGATTAAACTATCATGTACGACTTCTAATATTGATGTTGCTACATATTTTGCGGCTGAACCAAAACCAGGAGTATGATCTGTACCCATTAAGTCATTATCGATTGTTTTAGGAATACCTATAAAATGAATAGGGCTTTGAATATGACGAGCATATTCATCTAATTTCATGACAGTGTCCATAGAATCATTTCCACCTATGTAGAAAAAATCAGTAATTTCTAAATCAGTTAAAATTTTAAATAAGTCTTCATAAACTTGAATATTGTCTTGATGCGTTGGTAATTTAAAACGACAAGATCCTAAATACATTGCAGGTGTTTGTTTTAAAGCGTTAATTTTTTCACCATTATCAAATTCTTCTAATAGGTCCATATATTGACCATCTAATAAACCTTTAATTCCATTAATCATGCCATATACATGGTTAAATTCTTTACTTGATTTGGCACGATGAATAATTCCGGCAAGACTTGCATTAATTGCGATTGTGGGTCCTCCAGATTGTCCAATAATACAATTTCTTTTCATTTTGCTTTTTCTCCTTAACCAGACATATTCTATCACTTTATGCTATGAAAAAAAAGATTTCAAGAATTTTTTATTTTCTTAAAATCTCTTTATGAGATATTTTTTACTTAGAATTGAAATGAGCAAAACTAACAAAATGATAAAGATGAATATATAGAGAGTCTTAAAGTGATGATTAGTACACTGTACCACCAGAGTAGGAACTTTTTCTTTTTGAATGATTTCAACTAAATCAATTGTTAGCTCATTATCGTGAATTTCTCCGATGGAAGCTGTTTTTATTGGTTTTGGGAATATAAGGTGGAGAGTGAAGGATGTGTTTAAGGTTTTTAAAACATTTATTTGGTCTTTATAGTCTTTAATTTCTGATAAATCAATTTGCTTAAGAACTTCTTTTGGTAAATTAAATCGATATGTTGTTACATCTTTTTCTTTTTTTATATCAAAATAATGATAGATTGTTTTGGCTTGATCTAATGGGGCTGTCATTTTTATCGTTTGTTGATTATTTTTTTTAATAATTTTATAAGTCCAAAGATTTAACTGAGGGCTTGTTTCTTTTATTTGTTTTATGAGTTGAGATGGTGATGTTTTTAATTCCTGATAAATGTTTTTATTTAAATAAAATGTTGTTATAAGGCTTGGTTGTTTATTATCATGTAAATCATAATTAATTTGTAAGTCCATACATCCAGTTAGGATAAATGCTAATAAGCAAATTGAAATTACTTTGATATACTTCATCTTGACCTCCTTATGTTTTATTACAACTAGAAAAGAACAGTTTCCTTTGATATAATTATGACCATAGAATAGAATTTTATGACAAGAAGTCATGTTAAGTTCATATTTTTATTGTATTTTTAAGTAGGTGAATATTATGAAAATAGAAATTGTATATACAACAAAATCTAAACATATGAAAACAGTAGCTGATGAAATGGCACGTTGGGTTAAAACATATGCTAAACCTATTAGTGATTTTAGATATGATCATCAAGTCGATTTATTAGTAATTGGTTTTGATGATTCAATTTTAAAAGATAAAGAGTTAATTCATTTTGTTAATTCATTGAGTCGAACGCAAATAAAAAATGTGTCTTTAGTTAATGCTTTTAATTTCAATACAAAAAAGATGCAAAAAATGATTTCTTTATGTCAAAGAAATGATTTACCACTACTTAGAGAACAGTATACTTTTAAAGCAAAGAGGCAAAAAGGTTTATTAGATCAAGATATAATAGATGGAGCAAGATTATATATAGAAGATATGGTTAATATTGTAAGAAATTACTATTAACCACTTTTTTTATTTTGGCATAATAAAAAATTATTACCATTAATAAAAATATATTGACAATAAATTATCACGATGATATAGTTTTGTTAAGATTTTTGGTGAATCCAAAAAATCAAATAAAAAGGGGGAAACAAGAATGAAAAAGTTAGAGATCATTATCAGACCAGAAAAACTAGAAGTGTTAAAAGAAATTCTAACAGATTGTGGTATTACTGGGATGATGGTTTCCAATATTATGGGGTTTGGTAATCAAATGGGTTACACTCAGCAATATCGTGGAACTAAATATTCAGTTAATTTAGTATCTAAATTACGAGTTGAAACAGTGGTAAAGGAAGAAACTGTTGAAACAATTATTAAAGAGGTAAGTGAAAAATTATCATCAGGTAACGTCGGTGATGGTAAAGTATTTGTTTATCCAGTTGATGAAGCTATGAGAATTCGTACAGGAGAACGTGGCGAAGGAGCTTTATAGAATGTTGTTTAACATAAAAAAGGGGGTAAAATTATGCAAACAACACAGTTATTAAATATTATCTGGGTCTTTCTTGGCGCAGTTTTAGTTATGTTGATGCAAGCAGGATTTGCTATATTGGAATGTGGTTTTACACGTCAAAAAAACGCAAACAATGTATTAATGAAAAATGTAATGGATTTTGCGATAGGATCATTAGTATTTTTGGTAGTAGGTTTTGGATTAATGTTTGGTAAAGATATTGGGGGATTAATTGGTGGATCTGGTTTTGTTGATCCTACTTCATTGGGATTACATGCAAAAGATTTATCACCAGAAGTATTCATTTTCTTTCAAACTGTATTTTGTGCTACAGCAGCGACGATTGTTTCGGGTGCTATGGCTGAAAGAACAAAATTTTCTTCTTATCTTATTTATACACTTGTGATTTCATTAGTCATTTATCCAGTATCAGGACATTGGATTTGGGGCGATGGTTTTCTAGCAAAAATGGGATTTATTGATTATGCGGGATCAGCAGCAGTTCATTCTGTCGGTGGATTTGCAGCGTTAATGGGTGCAATTGTATTAGGACCTAGAATTGGTAAATATAATAGTGATGGTACTGTTAATGCGATACCTGGTCATAATATTCCACTTGGTACATTGGGCGTATTTATTTTATGGTTCTGTTGGTTTGGATTTAACCCAGGTTCTTCATTAGAAGCTGCAACATATGTCGGACACGTTGCTATGACGACTAATTTAGCTGCTTGTGCCGCTGCAGTAACAACCCTATTCTTAACTTGGAAGCGTTATGGAAAACCAGATATTTCTATGACATTGAATGGAATTTTAGCAGGATTGGTTGCGATTACAGCAGGGTGTCATATTATTAGCTTCTATGGAGCAATTGTAGTTGGAATTGTTTCTGGTTTCTTAGTTATATTTGGTATTGAAATCATTGATCAAAAATTCCATATTGATGATCCAGTTGGTGCAGTTGGAGTGCATTGTTTAAACGGTGTATGGGGAACAATTGCAGTTGGTTTATTTGCTTGCAAAACACCGGCAGTAGATGGATCTGTTTTAGGATTATTCTATGGTGGTGGATTTCATCAATTAGGAATTCAATTGTTTGGTATTATCTGTGTAGCATTATGGGTATGTACAACAAGTTTCATTATGTTTAAGACTATTCAACATACTGTTGGCTTAAGAGTTAAACCAAGAGAAGAAGTTGCTGGATTGGATCTTGGAGAACATGGTTCAGAAGCATATCCAGATTTTCTAAAAAAGTAAATAGCTAAAAACTCTAAAGGAAATAGCCTTTAGAGTTTTTTTATGAGTAAAACAAAAAAGGAACTCATAAGAGTTCCTAAATTATCAAATGGTGGTTCCGGGCGGAATCGAACCACCGACACGAGGATTTTCAGTCCTCTGCTCTACCGACTGAGCTACGGAACCATTTGGCGGTCTGGACGGGACTCGAACCCGCGACCTCCGCCGTGACAGGGCGGCATTCTAACCAGCTGAACTACCAGACCTTTTGGTTGCGGGAGAAGGATTTGAACCAACGACCTTCGGGTTATGAGCCCGACGAGCTACCAGACTGCTCCATCCCGCGATATGAATTTTTTAAATGGCGGAGATTGAGGGATTCGAACCCCCGCAGGACGTTAATCCTCTGCTGGTTTTCAAGACCAGTCCCTTCAGCCAGA
>NZ_QRQB01000038.1:0-14050 GCF_003475785.1 Coprobacillus sp. AF33-1AC
AAGTAGACCCCCAAAGTTGAACCCCCTAAATTATTTGAATAGCCTATACTTTTTCAATTTTAATCTTCTTTTCATTGAAGTACTCTTCTATTTCTTGAGGAATACCCGAATCAGTATAAACACTTGACACTTGATCAAGTGATATCAAATTAGCCATCCCTGTTTGATGAAATTTATCAGACTCAGTGACTATAATAACTTGATTAGCTTGTTTTGCCATATCTTTAACCGCCTCACAACGCATATAATCATTTCCCGTAAAACCAGTTGTTATACTAAAACCATCAGTACCAATAAAAAGTTTATCTACAAAAAAAGTCGCAGCACACTTAGACATCATTGGTCCCACCATCACTTGTGATTCGTGTTGGTATTCACCACCCAATAAAATAATTTTTATTTGGAAATATTTACGAACATAATCAGCAATAAATGCAGAATTAGTAATCAGTGTCACATCTTTTTTTGTTTTAGCAATCTCTAAAGCCAGCAAAGCACAACATGAACCAGATTCAATCATCAGTGTTTCACCATCATGAATCAATTCAGCTGCTTTTTTAGCTACTTCCAATTTTTGTTTATAATGATAGGCTAATCTAATATTCATATCATCACTGTTATTTAATCTAGCATAGCCATGTTCTCTAATTAATAATCCACATTCCTCTAAATAAGCTAAATCTTTTCTTATTGTCACTTGAGATACTTTTAACATTTCAGAAAGTGTTGTTACTTCTATTTTTTTGTTTTTTGTTAATAATTCTAATATTTGATTGTGTCTTTTATTCATACGATCCTTCCTTTAAAAAAAGAATATCATATTTTAATTTCATATACAACTAACCATTCTTTCATATAAAAGAAAAAATAGAACAAAGTTCTATTTTTCAAAATGAGCTGCTACTTCTTTTAATCCTTTAATAATTTCAAGATGTTGTGGACAAACACCTTCACATTGTCCACATTCAATACATTCACTTGCTTTACCAAATTTTTTAGTAAGGTTATTATAGTATTCGCCTTGTGGTGTCCATCCTTTACTTTCTACTTCTTGTAAATCGGCATTATATAATGAGAAGTATTTAGGAATATTAATATTCATTGGACATCCATCTGTACAATAAGAACATCCCGTACAAGGAATCTTAATAGATGAATTAATTTCTTTAACTGCTTTTTTAATTAAAGTATATTCTTCATCATTTAAAGGTTTAAAATCACTCATATAACTTGTATTATCTGTTAATTGTGCCATATTTGACATACCACTTAAAACAATTTTAACATTATCTAAGCTGGCAACAAAACGAATAGCCCAAGATGGAATAGACATATCCGGATGATATTCTTTAAACATCTTTTCTACACTTTCAGGTACATTAGCAAGTGTTCCTCCCTTAACTGGTTCCATAACAAATACAGGAATATGATGTTTTGTAGCTACTTCATAACATTTACGTGATTGCACACCTGCGCTGTCCCAATCAAGATAATTAATTTGTAATTGTACAAATTCAAATTCTGGGTGTTCAGTTAAAACTTGATCAAGAAGTTCTGGCCCATCATGAAATGAAAAACCAATTGTTTTGACTAATCCTTGTTTTTTCTTTTCTTGAAGCCAATCAAAAACTTCTAAATTATTATAAGTTTCAATGCTATGTGAATTAATATCATGAATTAAATAATAATCAAAAAAATCTACTCCTGTTTTACTTAATTGTTCATTGAAGATTTTGTTACGATCTTCTTTTGTTTTAATAAAACCTGAATGTAATTTTGTAGCAAGTGTATAGGCATCTCTTGGATAACGTGAAACCAATGCTTCTTTAGCAGCATTTTCACTAGCAAAGCCACAATACATCCAAGCTGTATCAAAATATGTAAATCCTTGTTCAATAAATGAATCAACCATTTTTTTAGTTTCTTCAATATCAATTTTTGATGGATCATTTGCATCTAATGATGGTAATCTCATCAATCCAAATCCTAATTTCTTTTCCATAACCTTTTCCTCCTATTTCATTATAAACCTTAAACTTAACTTGAGGACAAGTATTTTTTGAAGTTATTCACATTGTGAATAATTATGTGAACAACTGAGTTTTAGTAAATATTGATTTTAAATTTAGTAAATGCTAGAATACAGTTAGATTGGAGGTATTTATGGCTACAATTAAAGATATTGCGCATTTAGCTGGTGTATCAAGTGCAAGTGTATCAAGAATTCTTAACAATGATTTGACATTAAATGTGCCTCAAGAAACTCGACAAAGAGTTATTGATGCAGCAAACCAGCTTGGCTATAATAAAAAAAGAAAAAAGAAAATAATAGAAACTGTCATGACAATCGGCATTATTCAATGGCTATCACCTGTTCAAGAAACTGAAGATCCCTATTATTTAAGTATCCGTCAAGGTGTGGAAGAATTTTGTTTTCAAAATAAAATTGGAATTAAAAGAGTTTTTCAAACCGATATTGATTACTTAAATCATTTAGATCATATCCAAGGACTTGTATGCATTGGTAAATACAGTCAACAAGATATAGAACAATTTAAAAGAATATGCCCTAATATTATTTTTTTAGATATGAATATCGAACCTATTCATGAATGCTGTATTATTTTAGATTTTAAAAATGCAATCAAAAAAGCAATGGACTACCTTACTATTAAACATACTGCTATCGCTTATCTTGGTGGTAAAGAATATATTAACGAACAACTTTACCCTGATCCTAGAAAACAATATTTTGAAAAATACTGTCTTGAAAATGATATAAAATATACAATTTTAGAGGAACAGTTTTCCATTGAAGCTGGTTTTAATATGACCAATGAGTTAATTATGAACAATCAATTACCAACTGCTATCTTTGCTGCTAGTGATCCAATTGCAATTGGAGCTTTAAGAGCATTAAAAGAACATCATATAAAAGTACCTGAAGATATTTCATTAATGGGATTTGATAATATTGAAACAACGAATTATACTGATCCCCCACTTACTACCATTTTTGCACCAACATTTGATATGGGATATATGGGAGCAAGACATCTTTTTGATGCCTATAATCGACATGAAAACTTATCTCCTATAAAAATACTCATGCCATGTTTTTTAATCGAAAGAGAATCATGTAAATAAAAATCCTGCCTTAATAGGTAGGATTTTTTAGCATGTATTATGATTGAATTGTATTTTTGATTAAATTCAGCATTTGGTTAATTGTAATACCTTCTTTTTCTAAAATATCATGGAAATCATAACGATCTAAGAATTCTTTTTTGAAACCATAGTTCTTTACTTTTACATCACTTAATCCAAAATAACGACTGATTTTTTCACCAAAGCCACCATCTAGAATACCATCTTCTAAAGTAATAATTAATTGATAGTCTTTTAATGAAGTTAAAACTGTTTCATCGATGCCAGTAATATAACGAGGATTAATAAGTGTCGGTATAAATCCACATTGTTTTTCAACTTCACTGGCTAATTCTTCACCAATTTGATAGAAGTCACCTAAGGCTAAAATAGCCACTTTCTCACCTAATTTTTCAATTTTATAACGATTTAACTGACTATAATCTTGATCTACTTCTCTGTCATCTTCAATCACACCATTACAAGGAACACGAATGGCTACTGGATACTGATTTTGTTCAATTGACCAATCAAGCATTGCAAAATATTCTGCTTTACTTGTAGGTGCCAAATAAATAAGATTTGGAATATTAGACATCATCGCAATATCGTAAATACCTAAATGAGTAATGTCATTCATACCATAAATGGATGCCGTATTTACAATAAGTGTAGCTGAATTTTGATTAATACATAAATCTTGACTAATTTGATCATAAGTACGTTGCATAAAACTCGAATGTGTCGCAAAAATAGGTTTACCACCATTTTTAGCAATACCCGAAACTAAAGCAATCCCATGTTCTTCAGCAATTCCAACATCAACAAATTGCTTTCCTGCTTGTTTTCTTTTATCTTCAGTAAATCCAATATTAGTCGGTACCCCTGCAACCACAGCAACAACACGAGGATCTTTTTTCATTTTATCAAGTAGATAATCACATGTTAAATCACCATAATTTTGATGATATGTTGTATCTAATGGTTGTCCATTTTCTTGGTTAAAAGGCATGCACCAATGCCAATCTTCTTTATGAATTTCTGCTTCATGATAACCTTTCCCTTTAATTGTATGAATATGAACAACAATTGGATGGTCGATATCTTTAACTTGATTAAATGTTTCAATAAGTTTTCCTATATCATTACCTTCATCTAAATAAATATAATCTAAATTCATCGCTTTAAAAAGATTAGTTTCACATTGTCCTTTTGTTTCTCTTAATTCTTTTAAATTGTGATATAAACCACCATGGTTCTCTGCAATTGACATATCATTATCATTAACAACGATAATAAAATTACTATGTAATTCACTAGCAAAATCTAATCCTTCTAATGCTTCTCCACCACTTAAAGAACCATCACCAATAATGGCAATAATATTTTCATGACCGCCAGCCAAATCACGTCCCTTAGCAAGACCTGATGCTAAACTAACAGATGTAGAAGTGTGTCCTACATTAAAAAAATCATGATTACTTTCTTCAGGATTTGTATATCCTGAAACATCACCAAAATGTTCATCAGCTACAAAAGCATCTTTTCTTCCCGTCAACATTTTATGACAATAGCTTTGATGTGATACATCAAAAACAAATTTATCAATAGGAGAATTAAATACATAATGTAAAGCAATTGTTGCTTCTACCATTCCAAAGTTAGGTCCAAAATGACCCCCTTTTTTACTTAAACGATTCATTAAAGCTGATCTTAAATCATCAGCTAATTCATTTAATTCAGATAAATTTAATTGTTTTAAATCTTTTGGGTTATTAATCTTTTCTAACATAAAATAGCCTCCATCTCTTTAAGATGAGGCTATTATAAAGTTTAAAGTTAACTTCAAGTCAATATGCTTTTTAAATTAAATTATATTTTTTTAGTTGTTCTTCTATTTCGTGTTCATCAATAAAACATCCCATTTGTCCAAGTTTAATTGATGGTTTCGTTTTACCATGAAAATCACTACCACAAGTATACATCAAATGATTTTTAATAGCCTTACGATAAAAATAATCATTAGTTTCTTGATTATGATAACTTGAAAAGGATTCTACGCCATCAATACCTAATTTAATCATATCATCAAACACTTCAAATCTTCCTTTTAAGTTTTGTCCAGGATGTGCTAAAACTGCAATCCCGCCATCATGATGAATTAGGTCAATTACTTTGTTTAAAGAGGGAAAAACAATCGGTACATAACAAGGTCTCCCTTGTGAAAAATAATCCCAATAAAAGTTAACATAAGGATTATCACTACGACTTCCTCCTTGACGATAAGGTTTTAATAACTCATGATCATGATATCGTTCGTCATTTAATAAAAGCTCTCCAAACATTTCACCGGTATAAACACCCGTATTCGTCAACTCAGCAAGTTTATCTCGATTAACTTGAAAACCTAATTGTTCAACAAGTTGAATCTTCTTTTCACTAGCTTGCAACTCTTGATTTAATATAGCATCTCCTAATTCATTAAATTGGCTAGATGAAATACCATAACCTAAAACATGCAAATCAATATCTTTAAAAGTACAATCAATTTCAATAGCTGGAATATAACTCATACTATATTTATTTGCTTCTTTCAAAGCTTCTTGATTAGCTTTTACATAATTATGATCAGCAATAGCCATAATTTTTATGCCTTTTTGATGAGCCATTTCAACTAACTGACAAGGTGTATATTCACCATCATCACTATAATAACTATGCATATGCAAATCAATAAATTGGTTCATATTTTTCTCCTTCATATTACAAAGTATGGGCTAATAAACCTTCGTTCCACCAACACCTCTTACCTTTAAAACATGGCAAGAATCTTTACCAAAATACTTTTCAATTTGTTGTTTATAAGTATCAACATAATCATCTTCTACAAAGGCTTGAATTGTTCCTGCAAAACCACCACCATGTACACGACAAACACCATGATTTTTTAAAATATCCTTAGATAAAGCCAAAGCTAAAGAAACCGCTTGTTTTGTAGTATATTGATTAGAATAGATATTTTGTAAATATTGGAATGAACTATTTCCTGATTCACTAATAATCATTTTGAATGTTTCGAAATCTTTATTGTTTAATGCCGATACAATTTTTTCAACACGCTTATTTTCTGCAAATAAGTGAATAGCACGTAAAACTGCTCGATCATTTTGTAAAGTTTCTCTTATTTGAGGAATATGTTGATAAAATTCTTGTTCATCTACATCGCGTAAAAATTCTTTATTAAAATAATGAGCGACTTCTTTCATTTCATAAGGGATAGAAGCATAATCTTGTGTTAAATCGGCATGAGACGCATGTACATCAACAATACATAAACTATGTTTAAATTCTTTAAAATCCACATTTATTTTTTCAACAAATGGTTGCTGAGGATCTTTAAAATCAATATGAATTAAGCTTCCGACCGAACAAGCACATTGATCCATTAGACCACAAGGTTTGCCAAAATATACATTTTCTGCATATTGGCCAACTTGACCAATGACAACAGGATCAATTTTCATTTCATTATATAAACCTGATAAAATTGTTCCAATCATTACTTCAAAAGCAGCTGATGAAGAGAGTCCTGATCCTTGTAAAACATCACTTGTCATATATGCATTAAAGCCACCAATTTGATATCCTAAATCTTGATATTTTGCGAGTACGCCACGAATAAGTCCTTCTGAACTTTCTTTCTCATTTTCTTTCATTTCTAAATCATATATAGGAATTTCACGAATATCATAATCATCCGATAATACTTTAACTCCTTTATCTTTTTTAGAAACAACTGCAATCATATCAAGATTGATTGCTGCAGCAAGGACTTCACCATGTTGATGATCAGTATGATTACCACATACTTCACTTCTTCCAGGAGTACTATAGATTTCAACTTCTTGATCACCATATACTTCAATATATTTGTGAAGTGCTTGAATATATCTTTCTTTTTGTCCTTCAATAAGATTTGTATCAACATAAATTGTTTCAAATGTTGAATTAAGTTGATTGTTTTTAATATCTTCAATAATTAAACTCGCTTTTTTCATTATTTAATCACCTCAAACTTATATGATGTTGTTTCATCATATAAATCTCCTTTCTTTAAAATTGTACTTGGATTTTTTTCAATATGAATCGCATCTGGTAAATTTTGAGTTTCAATACAAACAGCATCTCTTTGATAATAATGTTGTCCTTCTTTGCCTAAACGACCATCTAAATAATTGGCTGTATAAATTTGAGCCCCTGGTAAAGTTGTTGATACTGTTAATTTTCTACCTGTTCCTTGATGAAATAATTCCACTTGATTTTCTTTTTTATTGAAAATAAATGGATGATCAAAACCATTACCCAATTTTAACTGCTCATCTTCCATCTCTACTCTTTCACCAATATAAGAAAATTCATTAAAATCAAATGGTGTATCAGTTACATCTCTCATTTTGCCAGTTGTTAAACCATCTTTGTCTACACATGCAAATTGATGAGCATGTACTTTTAATAAATGTCGATAAATATTTTCTCTTTTACCTGATAAATTAAAATATGAATGATTAGTAATATTGATCAGTGTGTCTTTTGATGAAGAAGCAAGATAACGTATCGTAAGTGTATCATGATTCAAAGTATAGATTGCTTTAAAATCTAGTTCTCCAGGATAACCTTCTTCACCATCTTTAGATACATAATGAAATTCTATTGTGTAATCATTAACAATTTGGTAATCAAATACTTGATATGAAAAGCCCTTAATCCCACCATGTAATGAATTAGGACCATTATTAATAGGCAGATGATATGTTTCACCATTTAATGTAAATTCTCCCTTTTTTATACGATTAGCCACTCTACCAACTAAAGCACCAAGATAGGCATCTAAGGTTTGATATTGACTGAAATCATCATATCCTAAAACAACATCATCTCTATTTCCTTCTTTATCTTTCATTAAAACTTTAACAATTGTACATCCATAATTAGATACAACGATTTCTAATTCATCATTTTTCATTGTAAGTAAATCAATTTGATCATCTATTTTTTTTGTTACTGTAATCATATTTATCTCCTCTTATTCTATATTTTCTACAAAAGAAA
This sequence comes from Coprobacillus sp. AF33-1AC, assembly GCF_003475785.1. Taxonomy (NCBI): domain Bacteria; kingdom Bacillati; phylum Bacillota; class Erysipelotrichia; order Erysipelotrichales; family Coprobacillaceae; genus Coprobacillus; species Coprobacillus sp. AF33-1AC. Next base: position 8,257 of record NZ_QRQB01000038.1, read on the forward strand.
CAAAGGCACCGATGCCTTCATCATTCATTTTGAAAACACCAGCATCTTCTAATACTTGAACATATTTATTGGTAAGTTCTTGACTTAATATTTCGTCTACATTTGTTTTACTCATTTGGTATTGATTTTTTAATTGTACATACCATGATTTATGTTTTTTTATTTCATCGATTTCATCAATATTCTTATTACCTAATAAACAATCTTTCAATAAAGTTAATTCATTTTTTAATCGTGCTGGTAAAACAGCAAGTCCCATTACTTCAATTAAACCAATATTTTCTTTTTTAATATGGTGCAAATTTTGATGAGGATGGAAAATGCCGTCAGGATATTGTTCATTTGTACGATTATTTCTTAATACAATATCCATTTGATATTCTCCATTTACCATTCTTGCAATAGGCGTGACGGTATTATGTCTTGTTTGATCACTATAAGCTAAAATTTGTAAAGAAGGATTACTATAATGAATCCAATTACTTAATATCTTATCACTATATTCAATCACATCCTCTTTATTTTTAGAAGTCAAACGAATTGTTGATAAAGGCCATTTAACAATTTCAATTTTTAATTGAGGAAAAGCATCTTGATGTATTGTTTTAATAATTTCTGCTTTTTCTATTGGAAAATGATGACATCCACCTTGAAAATGATCATGACTTAAAATTGAACCTCCGACAATTGGTAAATCAGCATTACTTCCTAACATGTAGTGTGGAAACTGTTCAACAAAAGAAAGTAATTTTTTAAATGTCTCTTTATTGATTACCATCGGTATATGCGATTCATTAAAAACAATACAATGTTCATTGTAGTAAACGTAAGGTGAATATTGTAAATAGTATTGACTGTGATCTAGTTCTACAGGGATAATACGATGATTTTGTCGTGCTGGATGATTCATTCTTCCTGCATAACCTACATTTTCTTTACATAATAAACATTTTGGATACCCTCTCGATTTTACATTTTTCATTTTTGCAATTTCTTTAGGATCTTTTTCAGGTTTAGACAAGTTAATTGTAATTTCAAATTCGCTATATTGACTAAAACGTTTAAAAGAGATATTTTTTTCAATTCTTTCTTTTCGAATATAATGAGAACTTAAAGACAGATGATAGAAATACTGAGTAGCTTCCCTTGGTGAATGTAAATAAAGCTGATTAAACTGATTAATGACTTCACTAGGTCGTGGCATAAGACAATTCATAATCCGCGTGTCAAACAAGTCACGTTCAGTAACAGTATCGTTAATAATACCATGAAGACATGCATAATCTAGCATATGATTTAAAATATCATCACATCTTTCTAATGGTTCGCAAATGGTTTCTTTTTGAAAATCTTCTAGTTGAAACAAATCTAATAATAAGTTAATGCTGTAATCTTGATCCCATTTGCTTATAAGTTGATGTTGTAATCCATATTGGATAAGTCGATTTATTTGATGATTCATATTTATCCCCCATTCATACACTATAATTGTATCATTTAAGTAAACAAAGTCAATTATATTTACTAAACATTTAAGTAAATATAATCAGTTTTACTAAACAAAAAAAGACACTTCGTTATGTAGTGCCTTTAATCTAATTCTGTTTTCCCTGTATATAATTCATAATAACGACCCTTATTATTTAATAAATCGTCATGATTTCCTCGTTCAATAATTTTACCATGATCCATGACCATAATTGCATTTGCATCTTTAACAGTTGAAAGACGATGTGCTATTACAAATACTGTTCGATTTTCCATTAAGCGATCCATTCCCTTTTCAATTAATTTTTCAGTTCTCGTATCAATAGAACTTGTCGCTTCATCAAGAATCAAAACTGGTGGATTAGCAATAGCTGCTCTTGCGATTGCTAATAATTGTCGTTGTCCTTGAGACAAGTTTGCCCCATCACCACTTAAATAAGTATCATATCCTTGAGGCAATCTTCTAATAAAACCATCAGCATTAGCAAGTTTGGCTGCCTCCTCTACCTCCTTATCACTCGCATCTAACTTACCATAACGAATATTATCTCTAATAGTACCACTAAATAAATGTGTATCTTGTAAAACAATAGATATAGAATGTCTTAAATCATCTTTTTTAATTAATTTAACATCAATACCGTCATAAGTAATACTTCCTTTATTGATATCATAAAAACGATTAATCAAATTAATAATTGTTGTTTTTCCAGCACCTGTACTTCCTACAAAAGCAATTTTTTGACCCGGTTTAGCAAACAATTCTATATTTTTTAAAATCATATGATTTTCTTGATATCCAAAATCAACATGATGAAAACGTACATCTCCTTTTAATTCAACTAATTCAACAGTTCCATCTTTTCGAGGATGACGCCATGCCCAATGTCCAGTATTTACATTAGTTTCTTCCATTAAACCATTTTCATTAATATTGACCCTGCATAAAGTAACTTGACCTTCATCAATTTCTTCTATCTCATTCATCAAATCAAATATTCTTTCAGCCCCCGCCATCGCAGCTAAAATAAAGTTAAGTTGTTGTGTAAACTGATTAATTGGCATGGCTGTTTGTCTAACAAACACCAAGTAAGACGATAAACTACCAATATCCATCACACCATTTATTGCAAACAATCCACCTACAGTTGCAACTAAAGCATAATTAAAATATGAAATACTCACTACAGTAGGAATAGTTCTTCCAGAGAAGGTTAATGCTTCTACTGCTTCATGAAATAAATCTTGATTTTTTTGATCAAATTCTTTTGAATTTTCTACTTCATGATTGAATACTTTAACAACTTTACTCCCATCTATCATTTCTTCAATAAAACCATTGAGTATCCCCATAGAAGCTTGTTGTTTTTTAAAATATATTTTGCTTTTTTTAGTAAGATATTGGATTAAAAAATACATGACAATCATTGAAGCAAATACAATAAGAGATAATTGCCAACTTAAAACAAAAATTAAAAATAAAGTTCCTGTAATCATAATAAAACTTTGAATCAATGTATCAAAGCAATTATTTAAAGCATCTTGAACCGTGTCTAAATCATTAGTAAATCGACTCATGATTTCTCCATGAGGATGTTGATCAAAATACGTAATAGGTAATTTTTGCATTTTAGAAAATAAATCATTTCTCATTTCTTGAACAATACTTTGCGCTGTATGAACCATGAGTTGTTTATAAATAGCCGTACTCGTTGCCCCAATAAAATAAATAATAGCCATAAAAATAATAAATTGAATCAAACCATGAAAATCATTTTTTAATACATATTCATTAACGACTGTTTTAATCGAATAAGTTCCCCATAAACTAATTGAAGTACTCATAATAACTAATAAAGCAATTAAAACAAATGATATTTTATGTAAACCGATATATTTTTTAAAAGAAGCTAACGTTTTTTTTAGATTTTTTGGTTTAGCACTTGTTATTTGTCTTGCCATTATAAATCAACTCCTTTTAATTGAGAATAATAGATATCTTGATATATACTGTCATTTTTTAATAAATCATCATGACTACCTACAGCATGTATTCTACCATTATCTAAAATAATAATTTGACTGGCATGTTGTAGCGACGAAACTCTTTGAGCAATAATAATTTTAGTTGTATCTTGAAGTGCATTTAAAGCATTTTTGATATATGTTTCGGTTGCAGTATCAACAGCACTTGTTGAATCATCTAAAATTAATATTTTAGGATGTTTTAGTAATGCCCTTGCGATACATAATCTTTGTTTTTGCCCTCCTGATAAATTTGTTCCACCCTGTTCTAAGTAAGTATTATAACCATCAGGAAAACGTTCAATAAACTCATCAGCACAGGCTTGTTTACAAGCCCATTTTATTTCCTGCTCACTTGCATCTTTATTACCCCATAATAAGTTTTCTTTAATTGTGCCTGAAAATAAAGTATTCTTTTGTAATACCATAGCCACATTGTCTCTTAACACTTTTAATGAATAATCTTTGACATTATGTAAGTCAATACATACTTCTCCTTGACTTACGTCATACAAACGATCAATAAGCTGAACTAAGCTTGTTTTAGCCGAACCAGTTCCTCCTAAAATACCAATAGTAGAACCAGAGTCAATGTGTAAATTAATATCACTTAAAACATTTTCTTTGGCTTCTTGGTTATATTTAAAATAAACATGTTTAAAATCAATTGTTCCTGAATTAATGTTCATGAGCGGTTGAGGGCAATCTTTAATACTTGGTACTTCATCCATCACTTCTAAAATACGTTCCATACTAGCAATTGATCTTGCTATCATTAAAAAGACGTTGGAAATCATCATTAAGGCATTTAATATTTGTAATACGTAACTTAAAAAACCTGTTAATTCCCCTATTTTCATTTCACCAGCAAAAATCATTTGACTACCAAAAAATAATAAACAAACAATCGTTGTATACATCATGTACTGAAATAAAGGCATATTCATTACTGATAAACGGAAAGCTTTTTCACTATGATTTCTTAATTGTTGATTAATACGAGCAAACTTACTATTTTCATAATCACCTCTAACATAGGCTTTAATAGTTCTTATCGCAATAAGGTTTTCCTGGACTACTGTATTAACTTCATCAATATTGGCTTGCATTTTTCTAAACATTGGACCTACGTTTTTAACAATATAATAAAGTCCTATTCCTAAAACAGGGGCAACAATAATAAATACTAATGCAAGTTTTGCATTAAGTTTAATTGTTAAAAACAATGCCATTAAAAACATGAATGGGGCTCTTACTAACGGTCTAAACCCATTACATATCGTATTTTGAAGAATAGTCACATCACTGGTTAATCTTGTAATTAAAGAAGAAGTAGAAAAATGATCACTATTAGAAAAAGAAAATTTTTGAACTCTTTCATACTCTTCTTTTCTTAATTCCTTACCAAATCCTTGACCTGCCTCAGCTGCATAACGTGAATATAAAACCCCTAAGATTAACGCCAAAACAGCACAAATAGCCATCATGATTCCTTGTTTAATAATGTATATTGAATTATTTTGCATAACCCCATAATCAATAATATTTGCCATCAATACCGGGATAATTAATTCAAATACTGTTTCACCAATAACACATAAAAAAGCAATAATAAATTGTTTTTTATATCTTTTAGCATAAGAAAAAAAACGTCTCATCATAAAAAAACTCCTACTTTAAATCCTTATTAGTTAAATTTTTATACATCCTAGATAAATAATCCTTAAATTGATCTATTTCTTGAGGGCTAAAACCTTGTAAAGAAACATGTTCCACCTCTAAACAATGTTCATTCCATTTATCTAAAGCATTTTTCCCTAATTCAGTAATATTAAGTTGATAAGCTCTTTTATTACTAGGATTGATTTTCCTTGTTAACATTTTCTTTTTTTCTAAGTTATCAATCATCTTGCTTACTGTTGCTGGTTCTATATCGCACTCTAATGCAATGTCTTTTAATTTACAATTTTCATGTTGATTTATATATCGTAATACTTTCGGTTGTCCTGGTGATAGATTATAAGTTTCCATCACATTCCAATTTTTTTGTCTTTGTGCATGTTGTGTTTTAAAAAGCATTAAATAAAATGGTATTTTCATAAGCTCTCCTCTTTACATTAGCATCCTAACTATTAGCAGCCTAACTTTATAACTGATTGAACTTATTGTCAATTAAAAAACAATTTTTATTATCAAATTTGTTATTTACCATACTATAACGATTATAGATATATTGGCGCTTTAAATAATCGAGTGCTTTTATGAAAATCGCTATAAAATA
>NZ_QRQB01000039.1:0-13258 GCF_003475785.1 Coprobacillus sp. AF33-1AC
TACTATTTTTGTTTAAAACTAAAATATCAGATTATTTTAAATACTCATTAAAAGGAAGATTTCAAAAATCTTCCTTTTTTATTGATTTAAATATTCACTAATACCACTGGCTATTCCTTGAGCTAATTTTTCTTGATAACTATCACTACTCAATAACTGATCTTCTGTTGGATTAGATAAAAATCCCATTTCAATAATCGTTACTGGAACCTGAGCCCAGTTTAATCCTGTCATTGTATCAGTAATAGAAACCCCTCTACTATGAGATCCTGCAGCCTTACAAGTTTGATTTAAAATAGCTCTTGCTAGTTTTTGTGATTCTAAAGATATAGCTGAACAATAAGCGTTATTTTGTGATGGTGCCATTGTCATTGTTCCTGTAGGTGCAGAAGAAGCGCTACTATCACAATGTAAACGCACAAAAGCCGCAGCATGGGCATTATTTGCGATTTGAGCTCTTTGTGCATTGGAAATATTTACATCTTGTGATGTACGACACATAATGACTTGATATCCATTTTGTTGTAATATTCTTTGTAATTTAAGAGCAACTTGTAAATTAATTTGTGATTCTAAACTATGAGTAGCAACACCTGTTGCTCCAGTTGTTACTTTAGCTTTATAAATTGATGAACCCGGTCCATTAGGTTCTTTTTCATTATTGCCTCTAGCTTGATGCCCTGCATCAATACAAATAACTTTATTATTACCATTTTTAACATAAGTTGTTTGTCCTTGGACTTTTGGTGTTTCAACTTTTTCTGGTTCAACTTTAATTTGGATATCTTTTTCACTTTGATTGCCACTTTGATCTTTAGCTACTGCTTTTAAAGTATAAGTTCCTGCTTGTTTATAATTAATGTTCTCTTTTTGATATTCAATTGTAACTGGTGATAAATCAGTTGCACTTATATTTTTATTAAAGTCATAATTTTCTTGATTGAAGGGAATCGTTACTTCATTGGTATCATTAAATTGTGGTGCTGTCGTATCTTTAACCTCAACCACCTTTGTTTTCTTTTGTTTATGATATTGAACTGTAACTTTGTATTGACCAATAGCAGGATACTCTTTGTTATCTTCATTTTTTATATTTGACTTAATTTGCGTATTCTTTTTTAATTCTTTAATATCATCTTTATCAAGATTCTTTGTAATAACAAGATCTTTAAAAGTTGGTGTATAAGTTTGTCCATATTCTATGACTTGACTCTTTTTATGTATACGTAATACCAGTTCTTTAGGTTGTTGCATCGCATAAATGCCACCACCAATAATAATGAGACATAAAATAACTGCCCCAATAATAATCTTCTTCTTTTTCATATTTTCACCTCATAGTTTGATTATACATAAAAAGAAGAGGATAAACTATGCTTTATCCTCAATAATTTGATCAATTGTCTCTTTAATTGTCTGTTTTAATGTTTTGCATGAATGATTAAATTTCTCTTGATCATTTTTATTTAAATCCAATTTTATAATCTCTTTAACACCACTTCGATTAACGACAGCAGGAACACCAATATAGATATCTTCATCTGTATACTGTCCATCTTGGTGAGCAGATACTGTTAAGATAGCATTTTCATCATTTAATATTGCTTGTAATAAACGATTAAGTGAAAGCCCTATTCCATAATATGTGGCTTTCTTTCGTTCAATAATCTTATAGGCTGCATCTCTTACTTCTTGATGAATATGCTCTAATTCTGTATGTTCAATTCCTTTACGATCTAAATAATCATATAATTTCAAACATCCCACATAAGCATTATCCCAAGATACAAATGATGAATCACCATGCTCTCCTAAAACATAAGCATGAATATTACTTGATGTAATATTTAAATATTCACACATTTTATGTCTTAATCTAGCTGTGTCTAAAATCGTTCCAGAGCCAATGACACGATTTGCAGGAAGACCTGATACTTTCTTAACAACATAACTCATTAAATCAACTGGGTTACTAGCTACAACAATGATTCCATTAAATCCTGAAGACATCACTTGTTTTGTAATATTTTTTATAATTTTAGCGTTTATTCCCGCAAGTTCTAAACGTGTTTGTCCCGGTTTTTGAGCAGCCCCAGCAGTAATCACAACGATATCTGCATCACGACATTCATGATAGTTACCTGCAATGACTTTCATGTGAGTTTTAGCATAAGGTAAACCGTCACTAATATCCATCGCTTCCCCTTGTGCTTTTTCTTCATTAACATCTATTAAAACGAGTTCATCTATACCACCAGTATTCATAATGGAATAAGCCATAGACATCCCTACAAATCCTGTTCCAATTAATACTACTTTTCTTTTTTCATCAAACATATCAATCACTCTCCTTTATCTATTGACATCATAACGTGCATTTATATGTTTGACAAATGATATGCACTTTATTAAAAAAATCGAAACATTTGTTTCGATTTGACATATTTGTTTATATTTCCTGGGAAATAATTATAGTATAAAGGTAAGTAAATATCCAATCACAAGTGCCACGATATAAGATAATAATAAGATTCTTATTGTATCTTGACGATCTTCATTATAAGTTATTAAAGCTAATGTTCCTACACCTGCTGAAGTTGATAACCCTGTTATCAACGCTCCAAAAGTAAGACCACCTGAAACATATAATTGAGTTAAAACAACAGACCCTGCACAGTTAGGAATAAAGCCTACTATTCCTGAAGCTAAAGGCTGTAGATATTTATTTGTTTCTAAAAAAGCAGTAAGTGTATCTTGTCCGACATAATCAATAAGTAATGATAAAGCTATATTAGTAAGTAAAATAAAGGCAAATATCTTTAATGCATGTTTTATTGCTGGTACAAAGATACCATTTTGACATCCACAATCACAATCAGCTACCTGTATATATTCATAATCATCATCATTTTTATGATTATGTTTGTCAACTAATAAACCAGCAATCGCCCCAACAGCAATTTTAACAATAATCAATAAAATCATGGTTTTCCATAATTCTGGATGAATCGCTAAAATTGATAAAGCTTCATCACTTGTCGCTATAAAGACTGATAGTAAGGTACCGGCTGTAATAATGTTCATTGTATAAAAACGAGCAGCAAGGACAGAAAAACCACATTGTGGAATACAGCCTACAATGGCTCCTACGATTGGTCCAAGTTTTCCATGTTCCATCACTTTATTAGCAACATTTCGACTTGTTAAATATTCTATGAATAAACATGCCAAAAGTAAAAAAGGCAATGTTATTAATGATTCTTTTGTTGGTTCTAATAATATATCCATTTCATCATTCCTTTCTATTGCCCCATTATAGCATAATCTAAAAATAATGCTAAAGAAAAGATAACTTTATTTAAATTAAAATGGAAGGTTTCCCTTCCATTTTATTACATATTTTTAACGTGTATACGTGTAATTGCTCTTTTTAAAGCAATTTCTGCACGCATAGAGTCAATATCATTAGATGTTTGTTTTAATCTTTCTTCTGCTCTTTTTTTAGCTTGTTGAGCACGATCTAAATCAATTTCTTCTTGTGATTCAATTGCATTAGCAATAATTGTTGTTTCTGTATCATTAACATAAACAAATCCTCCTGCTATTGCAAATGTTTCATGACTTCCATCTTTGACATAATCCATTGCTGATATTTCGATACCACTTGCAAGGGGCATATGATGAGCCAATATTCCTATTTGTCCAGCAGTTGTTCTAAGATTAACCTGATCTACTTCCACTTCTTTATAAATACCTTGTGGTGTTACAATTTTTAAATTAAATTTAGTCATTTGTTAATGTCTTAGCCTTTTCTACTGCTTCTTGAATTGTACCCACATTATGGAAAGCTTGTTCTGGTAATTCATCCCATTTACCTTCTAAGATTTCTTTAAATCCTTGAATTGTATCTTCAACACGGACATATTTTCCATCTAATCCAGTAAATTGACTAGCTACACTAAATGGTTGTGATAAGAAATTACGAACACGACGTGCACGCGCAACAATTAATTTGTCTTCTTCACCTAATTCATCCATACCTAGAATGGCAATGATATCTTGTAATTCTTGGTAACGTTGTAAGATTTGTTGAACCCCATGAGCTACTTCATAGTGATCTTTACCTACTACTAATGGATCTAAGGCTCTAGATGATGAATTTAATGGATCTACTGCAGGATAAATTCCAAGAGCAGCAATAGAACGATCCAATACGATTTTAGCATCTAAGTGAGCAAATGTTGTTGCTGGAGCAGGGTCAGTTAAGTCATCAGCTGGTACATATACAGCTTGTACTGATGTAATTGATCCTTTTTTAGTTGATGTAATACGTTCTTGTAATGCACCCATTTCAGTTGCAAGAGTTGGTTGATATCCAGCTTGAGAAGGGACACGTCCTAATAAGGCAGATACTTCTGATCCTGCTTGAGTGAAACGGAAGATATTATCAATGAATAATAATACATCTTGTCCTTGTTCATCACGGAATTGTTCAGCCATTGTTAAACCAGTTAAAGCAACACGTAAACGTGCTCCAGGTGGTTCATTCATTTGACCAAAAACTAATGAAGTTTTTTCTAATACTCCACTTTCTTTCATTTCATAGTATAAATCGTTTCCTTCACGGCTACGTTCACCAACTCCAGCGAAAACTGATAAACCACCATGTTCAGTAGCGATATTGTTGATAAATTCTTGAATTAATACTGTTTTACCTACTCCGGCACCACCGAATAATCCAATTTTACCACCTTTAATAAATGGACAGATTAAGTCTACAACTTTAATCCCTGTTTCAAAAATTTCTGTTTCTGTTCTTTGTTCAGCATAAGTAGGTGCTTCCCTATGAATAGGTTTTGTTTCTACATCTGAACTTAATGGTCCTTTACCATCAATAGGTTGTCCTAAAACATTAAACATACGTCCTAATGTTTGATTTCCTACTGGAACTGTAATTGGGCTTCCTGTATCGATTGCATCCATCCCTCTAACAATACCATCTGTTGCCCCCATGGCAACACAACGAACTACGTCGTCTCCGATATGTTGAGCAACTTCAACAACTAATTCTTCACCATGATTATCAATCTTGATGGCAGTATTTAATGATGGTAAATGTTCATCATTAAATTGAATATCGATAACAGGTCCACGCGCACTAATAATTTTACCAATATTAGCCATATGGCACCTCCTTCTTATTGTGCATTTGCGCCAGCAACAATTTCACTAACTTCATTAGTAATTGCTGTTTGACGCGCTTGATTGTATTTAAGTAATAATGTTTCAGTTAAGTCTTCAGCATTATCTGTAGCATTTTCCATAGATGTTCTTCTTGAAGCATTTTCACTGGTTACACTTTCAACAAGATATCCATAAATAACTGCTTGTAGATACATTGGAATTAAACTATCTAAAACTACTTCTGGACTTGGTTCAAAAATAGTATATTTATTTGTAATATGAATATTTTTAAATTCATTAGTATCTACTGGAAGTAAAGTTACAATTCTTGGTGTAAATGTTAAGTTGTTTACAAATTCAGTATAAACAATTTTAATTTCTTTCACTTCTTTATTCTTATATTTATTTGTTAACTCTGTAACCAGTTTAGTTACATCTTTAAAGTCTAAAGTCGTATTTAAATCACTAAATTTATGATCTGTTACACCATGATGATGTTTTAAGAAATGAGATGTTCCTTTACTACCAATAGTATAAACATAATCTCCATCCTTAATTTCATCTTTTACAGCTTTAAATAAGTTAACATTGTAACCTCCACATAGTCCTAAACTAGATGTAATAACAATATAAATATTAACACCATCTTTGTTTTTTAATAAATAAGGACTATCTGTCATGGTACTATTTGAAGCAAGAATTTCAGCACATGTTTCTCTTACTTTTTGATAGTAAGGTTTTAATTCATCTAACTGATTTCTTGTTTTACGAAGTTTAGATGTTGCAACTAATTCCATTGCTTTTGTTATTTTTTTAGTTGATTCAACTGATTTAATGCGGCGCTTAATTTCTTGCATTGATCCTGACATAATTCATTACCCCGCTGCTTGCGTTTTTTCAAATTGTTCAACGTATGCGCCAATGACGTCTTTCATTTTCTTAGATAATTCATCAGAAATTGCTTTTTGTTCATTGATTTCATCAATGATATCATGATGGTTAATTGATACATGTTCAATTAATCCATCCATAAATGCTGTTACTTGTTCTACTTGTAATGGTTTTGTAAAACCATATTTTAAAGCAAATAAAGTAATCACTTGTGTTGAAACTTCACGTGGTGAGTATTGTGCTTGTTTTAATACTTCACGTACTTTAGCACCATGATCTAATGTTGCTTTTGTTGCTTCATCTAAGTCACTACCAAATTGAGCAAAGGCTTGCATTTCTTCATATTGTGCTAATTCAAGTTTTAATGAACTTGATACTTGTTTCATGGCTTTAATTTGTGCTGATGAACCTACACGTGATACTGATAATCCTGTATCTACCGCTGGTCTAAATCCAGAGTTGAATAATTCTTGTTGTAAGAAAATTTGTCCATCAGTAATAGAAATAACATTTGTTGGAATGTATGCTGAAATATCACCAGCTTGTGTTTCAATGATTGGTAAGGCAGTAATTGATCCTCCCCCATTTTCTTCATTTAAACGACAAGCACGTTCAAGTAATCTTGAATGTAAGTAGAATACATCTCCTGGATAAGCTTCACGTCCTGGTGGTCTTTTAAGTAATAAAGACACTGTACGATAAGCTACGGCATGTTTAGATAAATCATCATAAACAATTAAGACATCTTTACCTTGTTCAAGCCATTCTTCAGCAATAGCACAACCTGCATAAGGTGCAATATATTGTACTGGTGCTAATTCTGACGCTCCGGCAGATACAACACATGTATAATCCATTGCGCCACCTTTTCTTAATTTTTCAACAACTTGTGCTACAGTTGAATTCTTTTGTCCAATTGCAACATAAACACAATAAATATTTTGATCTTTTTGATTTAAAATTGTATCAATAGCGATAGCTGTTTTACCTGTTTGACGGTCTCCGATAATTAACTCACGTTGACCTCTACCAATTGGAATAATAGCGTCAATTGATGTAATACCAGTTTGTAAAGGTTGATCAACTTTCTTTCTTGTCATAACCCCACTTGCTACACGTTCAATTGGTCTTGTTTTTGTTGTTTTAATTTGCCCTTTTCCATCGATGGCTTGTCCTAATGGGTTAACAACCCTACCTAACAAAGCATCTCCTACAGGCACTTCAATAATCTTTCCAGTACGTTTAACTTCGTTTCCTTCTTTAATCGTACTTTCAGATCCAAGTAGTACGGCTCCTACGCTATCTTCATCTAAGTTCATGACCATTCCATAAACTTCGTTTGGGAATAATAATAATTCACCAAGCATTGCGTTATCTAATCCATGAATTAAACATACACCATCACCAACAGTCATAACTGTTCCGACATCTTTTTGTTCAATCATGTCATCATAGTGTTTAATTTGTTCTTTAATTAAAGCACTAATTTCATCTGGTCTAAGCCCCACTATTTTCACCTACTTTCTTAATAATTCTTTTTTAAGAACTTCTACTTTATTCTTAATTGAACCATCGTAAATACGATTGTTCACTTCGACTTTAACCCCTCCTACTAAGGATGGATCAAGACGTACTTTTAAAGTCACTTTTTTATTTTCTTTTTTACTCATCACTTGTTCTATTTCTTGAACTTCTTTAGTAGATAATTGATAAGGACTATAAATAATTCCTTCTTCAATACCTAAATGACGATGACTAAGAGTAATAAAAGCTTTGACTATTTCGCCAATATAACGAATTCTTCTTTTTTTAACTAATAGTTTTAAAAAGTTTAAAACATATTCATTAATGTTTCCTTTAAAAGATTCATCAATTAACTGACATTTTACATCATCTTTAATTAATACATGACTAAAGAATTGAACAAATTGAGGATCACTTTCTAATACTTCATCAACAAGCTTCATATCATTTAAATAATCATCTAGCTTGTTTTCTTCTAGTGCTAAATCAAATAATGATTCTGCATATCTTTGTGAAATGACGTTCATTAGTTCACCACTTCATCAACAAAGTTTTCAACAAGTTCTTTATTGATTGATTCATTCATTTCTTTGTTCATTACTTTAGTTGCAACTTCTAAAGCAACATCCACAATTTCTTCTTTCATATCTTGGCGTGCTTGAAGTTTTTCTGATTCGATTTCACGACGTGCTTGTTCAATTTTATTTTGTGCTTCTTTTTGAGCTTCATCAACAATTTGTTGTTTTGCTCTTTGACCATCTTCTTTAGCTTGATCTAAAATTGAACGATATTGCATGGCTGCATCACGTGCTTGCTTTTCAGCTTCAGTTAAATGCTTACTTGCTTTTTCATTCATTTCTTTTGCATCATTGATTGTTGATTCAATATAATCCGCTCTTTTAGCAAAATAATTTTGCACTGGCACCCATAAAAATTTCTTGAAAATAATTAATAAGACACCAGTAGATAATAATTGAACAATCAAAGTTGTTACATTAGGGAATAATTTTCCGGCAATATCTGGCATTTATATTCCTCCTTTTCTAGATAGTCAATTATTAATATACAAATAATAAGATTAATGAAACTAATAAACCATAGATGGCAACAGTTTCTGATAAGGCAATACCTAAGATCATCATTGTACGGATTTTACCTTCAGCTTCTGGATTTCTTCCTACAGCTTCTACTGCTTTACTAGCGGCAATCCCTTCACCGATCCCTGTTCCTAAACCTGCACATACAGCAAGACCTGCTGCGATTGCGATTAATCCTTTTACCATAATTTTTTCCTCCTATAAATAGTTTTCATTTTCATTTATATCTAAACTAGCATTCTAGGTTAGAACTTATTCTTCATCTGGATTTTCCATCATAATCAAGATAGATGATAATGTGACAAATACCAGTGTTTGAACACACCCTGCAAAGATATCAAAGTAACAATGTAATACAGGGGCAATAATTGGTCCTAAAAAGTTAAAGTTGATGACATAACTTGATAGGTATCCTGTAAATTGGTAAACCAAATACATTAAGATAGATCCACTTAAAATATTACCAAATAAACGCATTGATAATGAAATAAGTGGTGATAAGATACTTAATAAATTTGTTGGTGGCCAAACGGCACCCCAAATATAATTTAAAAATCCTTGTTTTTTAATTGCGTTAAACTGAATTAAACAGAATGTAATGATTGTCATAGCTAAGGTAATAGAATAGTTTGAAGTTGGTGCTTCAAAGCCTATTAAACCACTAATATTTGAAATAACTAAATACGCAAATAACATTGCAAAATAAGGATAATAGTTTTTTTCAAACTTTTTAGGCATAATTCCTTTTAAATAGTCATAAATCATTTTCACACCTGTTTCAACAACTAAAACTACTCCTTTAGGTTTAGCTGTAGGATCAGCTGCGGCGACTTTACGTCCTGCATAAATAAAGAAGATTGCAAGACATGTCATAATAATAAGTGAAAAGATTAATTCAACTTGAATTGAATCTAAGAAGTTACTCATTCTCTTTCACCTCCTTAGTTAAATAACCCATAATATTTATCGTTATTTTTATTACCATATATCCAAAGAAAACACCGATAATACTTAAGATGTCTTTAAAGAATATGGCTAATAAAAATCCTAATGCATACAATAATAATTTAATAATCGACATGATAACAATCATGCTTATAGAATGTCCTATATTCAATATTAAATCAGATGTTTTAATGATGATATTAAAAATAATAACATTGATGACATATCCTAAAGCAAACCCTAAAGGATAAGCGATACTCTTTAATATCACACCTATTAAACTAAATATAATCAAACCTATAATAAAAACTTTAATCGATTGTTTTAACACATCTCTTTCGTTCATTTTTTACCTACTTTAAATAATATTTTCATAACATGAATAAAAGCAAAAATCAAAAGTATGATAATCCAAACTGGCTTTGTGTGGAAATACCGATCTAATTGTATTCCCACTATCACAGCAATCATAAAACTGCCAATAACCTCACTTGCCAGTGTTAAACCATAAATTAAATCTTTAATTAATTGTTTATCCATTAATCAGTGCCAAATAAACGATCTCCGGCATCTCCAAGTCCTGGTACAATATAACCATTTTCATTTAATTTTTCATCTAATGCCGCTAACATGATATCGACATCAGGATGTTCTTTTTGGATGGCCGCTACCCCTTCAGGTGCTCCTACTAAACAAACTAATCTAATATTTTTAGCTCCTCTTTGTTTAATATTTTCAATAGCCATATTTGCACTTCCACCTGTTGCTAGCATTGGATCAACAACAATAACAACTGAATCTTCAATTCCTTTTGGGAATTTGGCATAGTATTCACGTGGAATAAGTGTTTCTTCATCTCTTTCCATTCCAATATGACCAATTTTGGCTGTTGGAATAATATCTCTAAAACCATCTACTAAACCAATTCCGGCTCTTAAAATAGGAACAAGAATAATTTGTTTATCCATTTCTTTTCCTATCATTTTACAAATTGGTGTTTCAATTTCTTTATCTTTTAGTGGAATGTTTCTTGTTACTTCAAATGCCATTAACTTAGCAATTTCATCTAAGTTTTGTTTAAATATATAAGTTGATGTATTTTTATCACGCATAATTGTAAGTTTATGTTTAATAAGCGCATGATCTAATATTGTTAAAGACATAATGACCTCCTAGATATATTGAATATCTTTATACATTGTAACTTTATCTGTTAATGCTTTTACACGTTTTAAGCATTCTTCTTTAATTTCGTCAGTTTCTTCATTTTTTAAACGATAAGCAATAATTCTTCCTACTTCTTCAAAGTCTTCTTCTTTGAATCCTTTTGTTGTCATTGCTGGTGTACCTACACGTAAACCAGAAGCTTTGAATGGTTTTTCTGTATCAAAAGGAATAGCATTTTTATTAGCTGTAATATTGATTTCATCTAATAAACGTTGTGCTTTTTTACCAGAAATGCCACAACTTGCTTTAACATCAATAAGAATTAAATGGTTATCAGTTCCGTCAGCAACTAATCTGAATCCTTCTTCTTTTAATGTTTTTTCTAATGCTTTTGCATTTTTAATAATTTGGCTTGCATATTCTTTAAATTCAGGTTGCATTACTTCATAGAAACATTGTGCTTTAGCAGCGATAATATGCATTAATGGACCACCTTGCATACCTGGGAATACTGCACGATCAATATCAGCAGCAAATTCTTTTTTACACATAATAACACCACCACGTGGTCCTCTTAATGTTTTATGTGTAGTTGTTGTCACGATATCAGCGTGTGGAAATGGTGATGGATGTAATCCAGCAGCAACAAGTCCAGCAATATGTGCCATATCTACCATGAATAATGCACCATTATCATGAGCAACTTTTGCCATAAATTCAAAATCAATTGTTCTACTATAAGCACTTGCTCCAGCAACAACTAATTTTGGTTTAATTTCTTCGACTTTCTTTTTATATTCGTCGTAATCAATCATTTCAGTTTCTTTATTTACACCATAACTATAGAATTCATAGTTAATTCCTGAAAAGTTTAATGGATGACCATGAGTTAAATGTCCTCCATCAGCTAGAGACATTCCTAATACTTTGTCTCCATGATTTAATAAGGCAAGATAAACAGCTGTATTTGCTTGAGCACCACTATGTGGTTGCACATTTGCATGTTCAGCTCCATAAATTTTACATAATCTAGTACGAGCTAATTCTTCTACTTCGTCTACAAATTGACATCCACCATAATATCTTTTAGCTGGATATCCTTCTGCGTATTTATTTGTAAGTACGCTTCCAGCTAATTCTAAGATTTCTGGAGAAACAAAGTTCTCAGAAGCAATTAACTCAATATTTGATCTTTGTCTATTTAATTCTTTTTCTACACTTTTAAATAATTCTACGTCTTTCATTTGACTATTCCCCCTCATAAGCCATCATTTTTTTAATTCTTTGATCATGTCTTCCACCTTCATATTCGGTTTCTAACCATGCATGTAATATTTCTAAAGCTAATCCTTCACCGATAACACGTTGACCCATAGCTAACATATTTGTATCGTTATGTGCACGTGTTGCTTTTGCACTGAAAACATCGTGACATAAAGCACAACGGATACCATCTACTTTATTTGCTGTAATGCTTACACCAATTCCAGTACCACAAACAACAACACCTTTATCACATTTTCCAGAAGCTACCGCTTTAGCAGCAGGTCCTGCATAATCTGGATAATCACAGCTATCATCGCTGTAAGTACCAAAATCTTCGACATCATATCCATGTTCTTCTAAATCAGCTTTTAAAACATTTTTTAAACGTAATCCACCATGATCACATGCGATTGCAATCTTCATAGTACACCTCCTCAATGTCTTGTTTTGAAATATGACCCTTACGTAATACTTGAACTTCTTGATCTAACTTTACTACTGTACTTGGAATTTCATTACCACAATCACCCTTAACGATTATTTTGATTTTCCCCTTAAATACAGAATAAACATCTTGGTGATTTAATAAATCTGAATGTCCAGATATGTTTGCGCTTGTAACAAACATCGGTCCTACCCGTTTTAATAATTCTAAAACGAAAGGATCATCAGGAATTCTTATTCCAATTGTTTTTAATCCTGACGTAAAGACGTCATCTATAACTTCTTTCTTTTTTAAAATGAGAGTAATTCCACCAGGCATAAAATGCTGGATGACATTATTGATTTGATCATCAACAAAAGCATATTTTTCAATGTCCTTGATATCATGAACCATTAATGTTACAGCTTTATGACTATCACGATGTTTTAGTTGGTAAATTTTATTTAATGCATTTAAATCATTAAATTTTACTCCTAAACCAAAAACGGTTTCAGTAGGAAAAGCGACAACATCACCAGCTAAAAGAACTGGTACGATTGTATCTATATCATCTTTTCCGACTAAAACCGTGTTCATCAAATCACCTCATTTGCACCAATTATACTATAAAATTTACAAAAAATATATATAATTTGATGTTTTTAGAGATTAGTTACTTTTGTTTGAAATATTCTAAATTTGTTGTAAAAAACATAAAAAAAGAACTGGCAGTTCGCTATTGTTGCACCGTAGCACTATC
>NZ_QRQB01000004.1:0-90880 GCF_003475785.1 Coprobacillus sp. AF33-1AC
TTGTCCCCTAAATAATTTGGCTTTCCCCCTAAATTATTTGGTTACCCCTTTATATGTCTAAAGATAATTGTTTTTGTAATACCGCTTGTACTGGCTTAAAACTTTTACGATGAATAGGACATGGTCCGTATTGAGCTAATGCTTCTTTGTGGTATTTAGTTACATATCCTTTATGCTTTTCAAAACCATATTGAGGATAAGTTTTACTATGTGCTATCATTAAACGATCTCGCGTTACTTTGGCTAAAATACTAGCTGCTCCAATTGACATTGAAAGAGCATCTCCCTTAATAATTGCTAGATGTTCAATATCGTGTAGTGGCATAGCATCAGTTAAAGCAAAGAGCCCATCACGTTTTAATGCTTCTACGCATTTTTCCATTCCCAGTTGACTGGCACGATAAACATTCAATTCATCCACATCTTCAACAGAAATGATTTCAATATGATAAGCAAGTGCATTTTTAATAATTTCATCATAAAGCAAAGATCGTTTCTTTTCACTCAGTTGCTTTGAATCGTTAATCCTTTCATCATAATAACCTTTTGGAAAAATAACACCAGCAACAACTAATTCACCAGCCATAGGACCTCTTCCCGCTTCGTCAAGACCGATAATATACTGATAACCCTGTTGATAGTACTCGTTTTCAAATTTCAAATGATCAATCATGTGGCGTCTCCCAAGTGATACGAGCGACTGCACCGTCGAAAATATCTTTAAAAACCAATTCAATCACACGATCATAATCCGTTTGTCCTCGTATTGGTTTGATTTTACGATTATTAGCAATATCATCAAAACACTTTTCAACCCAATCCCCATCTAAATCAATTTCAATTTGATAACGGTCTTCAAAAGCTCCAGGATAATGATTAACAATATATTTTACAGCATAAATAAACAAATCATCTAAAGGTAAAATTTGTTGCTTAATTGATCCAATTAATGCGATATTTCTTGCTACTTCTTCACTTTCAAATTTTGGCCATAGTACTCCTGGAGTATCAAATAATTCAAAATCTTTATCAACCTTAATAATTTGTTGTGCTTTAGTTACCCCTGGCTTATTACCCGTCACTGTTGCTTTTCTTTTAGCTAAACGGTTAATAAATGTAGATTTACCAACATTAGGAATACCTAAAACCATTGCTCTCATTGCTCTTGGTTTTAAACCTTTTTTGCGTTCGCGCTCCATTTTTTCTTTTAAAATATCTTTACACATAGAAATGATTTGTTGATATTCATTAAAGTTTTTTAAATTAACAAGCATTGCATAATAGCCCTTTGCTTGATAAAAATTCAACCATTGTTGACTCATCAAAGGGTCAGCAAGATCTTTCTTTGTCATTACTATCAAACGGGGTTTTTGGTTGATAATTCCATCGAACATAGGATTTTTTGATGCGTAAGGAGCCCTTGCATCCACAAGTTCAATAACAATATCAATTAATTTTATTTTATCATTTATTTCTCTTTTTGCCTTAGCCATATGACCAGGAAACCATTGTATTTGTGCCATCTTTAATCCATCCATTTCATATGATTAAAAGGATATAAAACTAATCCTCTTTTTCCTAAAATATCTTTAAAATGAAAAGTACCTAAAGTTCTTGAATCAGCTGAATGCAAACGATTATCACCTAAGACAAAAAATTCATTATCTTTCAAAGTAATTGAAAAATCGTTTGTAAACTGTTCGGCATGACTTTCTTTTTTGGCTTGTTCAACATACTTTTTATTCAAGTAATTTTCTTCATAAAACTCACCATTAATATAAAGTTTATCGTTTTTATAAACAATTGTTTCACCCGGTAAACCTATTACTCTTTTGATAATCTTTTTATCCAATACTTCACAATTTAAAACAACAACATCAAAACGCTTAATGTTTTTTTTGTTTAAATTAACCATTGATACTAAAGCAATATCTTGATCACTCAATGTGGGATACATTGAACTTCCTTCTACTTTAATTGGCAACAACAAATATTGAAAAGTTACAACCATAGCTAAAACCATTGCTAATAGTTCAATAATTATTTTAATCCACTGCGATATTTTCTTCATATTATTTCCTCTTATTCATGTAATAAGATTATACTCTTTTTTATTTGTCAAAGAAAGAAAAAAAGAAATGGTTTCCCATTTCTTATTTTCTAATTTCTTTAATTCTTGCAGCTTTTCCAGATAAACCACGTAAGTAATGTAATTTTGCTCTGCGTACTTTACCAACTTTAACAACTTCGATACGATCGATAATTGGTGAATGAACTGGGAAAGTTCTTTCTACACCAACTTGGTAAGAAATTTTTCTAACTGTAAAAGTTTCAGCAATTCCTTGACCTTTCTTAGCGATACAAACCCCTTCAAATAACTGAATACGGTATTTATTACCTTCTTTAATTTTTACATATACTTTTAAAGTATCTCCAGCTTTGAAATTAGGGATATCAGATTTTAATTGTTTTTTTGTAATTTCTTCAACTAATTGTAAATTCATCTTCATTCTCCTCTTTCTTCATTAATAGTCTTAGATGTTCATTCGATTAACCAGCGGAACATTTGCAGTCTTGCGACTTGTATATTATACCATTATTAAATAATAAATCAATGTTTTTCTTCTATTTCTGCCAACATTTTTAATTCTTCTTCATTAAATTCATAATTTTCTAGCAAATCTGGTCTTTTAATATATGTTTTCTTTAATGATTGATATTTACGCCACTTACGGATATTTTCGTGATGACCAGAAAGCAACACTTCTGGAACATCATTACCATCATAACTAAAAGGACGCGTATATTGTGGATATTCTAATAAGCCAGCAGCAAAAGAATCATCATCGTGACTTTCTTGACGAATAGCACCATCAAGTAAACGAATAATAGCATCACTCACTACCATACTCGATAATTCACCACCCGTTAAAACATAATCACCTATTGATAACTCTAAATCCACATAATCTCTTACTCTTTCATCGAAACCTTCATAATGACCACAAATAATAACAAGATGTTTAAATGTCGATAATTTTTGGGCTACACCATGATTTAAAGTCGTACCTTGAGGCGACATTAAAATAACAAAGCTATCATCATCAACAGTTGTTTTTAAACAATCAACAATTGGCTGACACATTAACACCATCCCTTGTCCTCCGCCATAGGGATAATCATCAACATGTTTATGTTTATCAAGTGTAAACTCTCTAAAATTATGAAGGTTAATTTCAACAAGGCTCTTATCAATTGCTCTTTTGATAATTGATGTATTTAAAAATCCAGTAAACATTTCAGGAAAAAGTGTGAGTATATCAATCTTCATCAACAAACCCCTTAATTAACTCAACATCAATACGTTGATTATCAATGTCCTCATTTTTAATAAATGCATCAACATAAGGAATAGACACTTTTTTCTCATTTGTTTTTATAACTAAAATATCATGAGCCCCATTATTAGATATTTCAATAACTTTTCCAAGATAATTTTGATAATTGTAAACATCGCATCCAATTAAATCCTCATAGAAATACTCACCTTCATCTAATTCGATATCATCTTTTGAACCATATACAAATAATCCTATATATTTTTCAACCAAATTGATATCTTGCATATCTTTAAAGCTCACTAAATAGTTTCCTTTATGCATTCTTACTGTTTGAATAACGAAAGGGTTTTGATCAATATAAATAACATTCCCTACAACAAATCGTTGATCAGAAAAATCACTATATGATCTAATTTTTAATTCACCTTTTAATCCGTGTGTTCCTAAAATTTTACCTATCTTTAACATTCTCATTCCTCCAAAAAAATAGATGTGCCAAGCACATCTATTCATAAGATTCGAACTTAATATCTAATTTTTTATCAGATAAACGTCCTGCAACAGACATGAACTGACGCATCGAATTTGCCATAACACCTTTACGTCCAATAAGTTTTGCAATGTCACTCTTTGCAGAGAATACATGTAAAACCACAACGTTTTCATCTAATGAAGGCATTTGTCGAACTTCTAGATGTTCTTTGTCTTCTACCAATTCAATTGCAATATCTTTTAATATTTTTGCGTAATCCATAATTATTTTCCTGATTTAGATTCAGCAAATTTTTTCATGATACCTTCTTTAGATAATAAGTTTCTAACAGTATCAGATGGTTGAGCTCCAGTGTTTAACCATTTTAAAATGTTTTCTTCTTTTAAAGTAACTTGAGCTGGGTTTTTATTAGGATCATATGTTCCTAATAATTCGATAAATCTACCATCTCTTGGTGCTCTTGAATCAGCTGCTACGATTCTATAGAAAGGTGCTTTTTTAGCTCCCAATCTAATCATTCTTAATTTAACTGCCATTTATATTTCCTCCTATAATTTCTAATTAACATGGTTAATTTAACATACTAAAGAAAAGGTGTCAAGTATTTTTACTTAACACCTTTATTTTTTCTTTCTTTTTTTATGACGGACTTTTTTACGATTTGCATTTCCTACAAAATGATTACCACCACGTCCAGGCATAGGCATTCCTGTATTAGGATCTAAACCTGACATTTTTTTCATCATTTGTTTAGATTGATCAAATTGCTTTAATAAACGATTTACTGCTTGTAAATCTTTACCACATCCAGCAGCAATTCTTTGTTTTCTAGATAAAGAAATAATACTTGGGTCTCTTCTTTCCTCTTTTGTCATTGAGAAAATAATAGATTCAGTTTCTTTTAATCTCTTTTCTGAGTCCTCATCATTAATATTTGGCATTTTAGGCATTCCAGGAATCATTTTTAAAATTCCTGATAATGGTCCCAACTTTCTTAACTGTTGCATTTGTGCCAACATATCATCTAAACCGAATTGTCCTGATTGCATACGATTAAATGCTTTCATTGTTTCTTTTTCATCATAAACATCTTGTACTTTTTCAACTAAAGAAACAACATCTCCCATTCCTAAAATACGATCAGCCATACGATCTGGATAGAATAAATCAATAGCATCTAATTTTTCACCAGTACCAATAAATTTTATAGGTACATTTGTAATGTGACGAATTGATAAGGCACCACCACCACGTGAGTCCCCATCTAATTTCGTAAGCACTGCACCAGTAATAGCTAATTTATCATTAAATGATTGTGCTACATTAACAATATCTTGTCCAGTTAAGGAATCGACAACCAATAAGATTTCATCAGGATTCGCAATCGATTTGATATTTGCTAGTTCTTGCATTAATGGTTCATCAATGTGTAAACGTCCAGCTGTATCAATAATAATAACATCATGATGATTTTCTTTTGCATAAGCCATCGCTTCTTCAACAATCGACTCTGCACTTTGACTTGTTCCTTTTTCATAAACAGGTACTTCTAATTGTTCTCCTAATATAACTAACTGATCAACTGCAGCAGGACGATAAATATCAGCTGCAACAAGTAATGGTTTTTTCCCATATTTTTTTGTAATTAATTTAGCAATCTTCCCTGAAGTAGTTGTTTTACCAGAACCTTGTAAACCTACCATCATGATTACTGTTGGTGATGTATCAAAAGAAACCTCACTAACACTACCACCTAGTAATTCAACTAATTCATCATGAACGATTTTTACTAAAACTTGTCCTGGTTTTAATGAACCTACTACATCAGCACCTATCGCTTTCTCTTTTGTCGTTGCGATAAAGTCTTTAACAACTTGATAATTTACGTCTGCTTCCAATAAGGCTAACCTAATTTCAGTTAGCATTTCTTCAATGTTTTTTTCTGTTAACTGACCTTGCCCAGATACTTTCTTTAAAGTACTTTGCAATCTTTCAGATAATGAATCAAATGCCATATAATCCTCCTATATTTCTCTTAACATCTTTAAATGATCCTCAATATTTTGATGATCCGACTGAATTTCTTCTTCTAATTGGTTAATTAATTTCAATCTTTCCTGATGTTTTTTTAATAATTGTAATTTTTCTTCATATTTTTCTAAAGAGTGAATTGCTTTTTTAATATTGTCATAAATTGCATTTCGACTTACATCTTTCATTAATGCAATTTCAGATAAGGATAAATCATCATCATAATAAAGATGTAAATACTCTCTTTGCTTATCCGTTAACAAATTTTCATAACAATCCATCAATAAATTAATATGTTGCTTTTTCTCTAATAAATCTTCCATTATTGACCCTCAACCAAATTCTTACATAAACCATAAATATATTGTTCAAGATCAAATTCTTGTAAATCATCAACCTGTTCTCCCAAGCCTACAAATTTAACGGGTATATTTAATTGATCTTTAATAGATAAAACAATTCCACCTTTGGCTGTTCCATCCATCTTAGTCAAAACAATTCCTGTAATATCAGTGATTTTTGAAAACTCGACAGCTTGCGAAATACCATTTTGTCCTGTTGTTGCATCAACTACTAATAATGTTTCCTGTGGACCATCAGGAACAACTCTTTTAATAATACGATTCATCTTTTCTAATTCGTTCATTAAATTCACTTTATTTTGAAGGCGACCAGCAGTGTCACAAATCAAAACATCTGCCTGTGATTCTTGTGCTTGTTTTAAAGCATCAAAAACAACTGCTGAAGGATCACCACCCTCTTTACCTTTAACAATATCTACACCAACGCGTTTTGCCCATACATCAAGTTGATCGATTGCACCCGCACGGAATGTATCTCCCGCAGCCACAATAACTTTTTTTCCTTCTTGGCTAATACGATGTGCTAGTTTTCCGATTGTTGTTGTTTTACCAGCGCCATTAACACCAACCATCAAAATAACAGTAAGTCCTTCACTAGCGTAATTAATCTTAGTAGACATGACGCTTTCGTTTGCATAAATCACAAACATTTTATCAACAATAATATCATTAATTAAACGAGGATCAGTAATATTTTGTAATCTCACTTCCGTTTTAATTTCACCGACAATTTTGATGACCATTGAAACGCCAACATCAGCCATAATTAAAATATTTTCTAATTCTTCAAAATACTCATCATTAATTTCTCTAAAACGAGCTGCTAGTTCATTGATACGATCAGACAAAGTTGTATTCGATTTATCTAATCCGGCCACATATTTTTCATTTTGTTTTGCTGATTTACCAACTAATTTTTCTTTAACTTGCTTAAAAAATCCCATTTTCTATCCTCCTTTATGCCTGATTATCAGAAAGGCCTATTGCTTCTTCAAGTTTAACACTTACCAACTTAGTGACCCCTTTTTGTTGCATTGTTGCCCCATACAAAAGATCGCATTCTTCCATTGTTCCTTCACGATGAGTAACAACAATGAATTGTGTTTGCGTAGAAAATTCTCTTAAATATTTAGCAAATCTTTCCACATTGGCAATATCCAACGCTGCTTCTACTTCATCTAAAATACACATTGGTACTGGTTTAACACGAAGTATCGCAAATAAACATGAAATTGCAATTAACGCTTTTTCTCCTCCAGAAAACAAAGTAATATTTTGTACTGCTTTTCCCGGAGGTTGGACATCTATATCTATTCCTGTTTCTAAAATATTATCAGGATCAGTATATTTAATTTCAGCATGACCACCACCGAATAATGATCTAAACACATGATTAAATTCATAATTGATTTTTTCAAATGTTGTCGAAAAACGTTCAATCATAATTTCATCCATTTCATTAATGGCCTTAAGAATCTTATCTTGAGCAGCAATCAAATCAAGTCGTTGTGTATTCATTGATTCATAACGTGAAGATACTTCTTTATATTCTTCAATCGCATCTACATTAACATGTCCTAAAGCATGAATTTCATTTCTTAATGTGGCAACTTGATATTTTGCATTTTCAATATCTATTTCTTCATGATAAGTTTCTAAAGCAAATTCATATGTCATTGAATAATCTTCATTTAAACGATTTAAATAATTATTTAAATCTCTTTCTTTAGTTGCTGCAAGAATTGCTTTTTCATTTAATTTTGCTTGAATGCCGTCTTTTCCTTTTCTTAAATCTCTTAATTCAACATCTAACTGTTCATTTTGATTTGTATAGTTCATTCGAATTGCTCTTGAAGAACGTAACTGTTCATCAAGATCTTCTTTTTTCTTAACCGCATTATTCAATTCGTTAATTAAATTATTATTGGTTTTTCCAGAAGAAAAATCTTCAAATTCTGTCTTTTGTTGAGATAATGTCTCATATTCTCCTTTAGCAAGAGTGATTTCTTCTTTTTTATTTTGAATCACAACTTCCAATTTTGCATAAGACATTTGTTTTTGTAATAAAGATTGAGAAATATCTCGTGATTTATTTTCTAGTTTATGTAATAAATCCCTTTTTTCAATCATGTTCATCTCTTCATTTTTAATATCAACAGTTAATTGTTCAAGTTCTCTTTTTTGTGCCATAGCAGAATGATTTTTTCGATTGAGCGAACCACCTGTTAATGAACCACCAACATTGATAATATCGCCATCTAATGTTACCACTTTATAACGTGTAAAAGTGGCTTTAGATATAGCACTTGCATGCTGTAAAGTATCAGCAAGAATAACATTTCCAAGTTGATTTAAAATAACATTATCGATTTGCTTTTCACTTGTAACATAATCACTTAAAACACCGAGATATCCGTCACTATTTTGGCAAATCAGATGATGTTCTTGACGTAAAGTTCGTGGTTCCATGATTGAAACTGGTAAAAAAGTAGCTCGTCCAGCACGATTATCACGTAAAAATTTAATAGCTTTACGTGCTTGAATATCATCTTGAGTAACCACAAACTGCATAGCTCCTCCAAGAGCCACACTAATAGCAAGATCATACTTTTCATCATATTCTAATAAATCACCAAAAACACCTACAATTCCAGGATTAGAATGAGCTAAATCCATAATTGCTTTTACTCCGGCATGATAATTAGATCGACTTTCTATTTGTTCTTGTAAAATATCTTTTCTTGATTTATCTCTTTGAATTGAAGAAGTTAAACGTGTAATCTCATCTTTTAAAGATGACATTGTCCGTTGCATTTCATCTTGATCATTTCGCATTTGATTCAAATCTTTTTCTGTTTGTTGGAAACGATCAATACGATCGTTATACTCTTCAATAGCTTCTGATATCATTTCTTTTAAATGACTTAATTTTAGTGCAATATCTTCATTATTTGTATTTTCTAAAACATATTTACGCTTTTGATCAATTTCAACTTTTGCCATTTCTAATCGTGACACATCAGACATCGCTGTATAAACTTGTTCTTGTAATTGATCAATGTGACGATCTAAATTATACATTTCTTTTTTTATTTCATCATTAGCATTTTGTTTTAATAAAATATCAGCATCTAAAGATGCTTGTTTTTCATTAAGTTCTTTAATAATACCACTTAATTCATCAAGTACAATTTTTGTATCATGTATTTCTTTAACTAAAACATTCACTTCAACTGATTTAAGTTTTTCTTTTAAATCTAAATATTTTTCAGCTTTTTCCTTTTGCCTTTTTAAAGGATTCACTTGCTTTTCTAATTCATAAACAATATCCGCAATTCTTTCTAAGTTATCTTGTGTTCTCTCTAATTTTCTAATTGACTCTAGTTTTCTCTTTTTGTACTTAGATACACCCGCCGCTTCTTCAAAAATAGCACGACGATCTTCTGGCTTGTTATCTGCAAAATGAGAAATATTGCCCTGAGAAATGATAGATAAAGAATCACGTCCTAATCCTGTATCCATAATAAGTTCAGTAATATCTTTTAAACGACATTGCTGCTTATTGATATAGTATTCAGCTTCATTTCCTTGACGATATAATCGTCTTGTAATTTCAACTTCATTATAATCATACTTCATAGTACGATCAGTATTATCAAAAACCAGTGTAACCTCAGCAACATTTTGCGCACGACGATCTTCTGAACCAGCAAAAATGACGTCAGCCATATTGCTTCCACGTAAAGATTTTACAGATTGCTCACCTAAGACCCAACGTACTGCATCAGAAATATTTGATTTTCCACAACCATTAGGTCCTACAATTCCTGTAATACCAGGTTGAAACTCAACATTGACTTTATCTGCAAACGACTTAAAGCCATGCAATTCTATTCTTTTTAAATACATATTTTAACCTTTCTTTTAAGATTTATTAAATGATAATCTTTCTTTTAAAGATTCTTTTTCTATTGGTAATTTTACAATAAAAGTTGTTCCAACATCGACCGTTGATAGAACATCAATTTGACCATGATGTAAATCTACAATAGATTTAACTATCGCTAAGCCTAGTCCATTACCATCAACACTGCGTGCCTTATCTTCGCGATAAAATCTTTCAAAAATATGAGAAATAACTTCTTTACTCATACCAATACCTGTATCTTCAAAAGTAAGTTCAACTTCTTTAGATGTCTTTTTAATCATAATTGTAATTAAACCATTTTGATTTGTATATTTGATTGCATTTGACAATATATTAGTCCATACCTGCTCTAATCTTTGTTCATCACCTACAATAAATATATCTTTTTTAGGTTTTTCAAATACTATCTCAATATCTTTTTGGTTTGCTTGAGACTCTTGTAAAGAAATAACACGATTTATTTGATCTACTAGTGAAAATGTAGTCATTTCTAAAGTAATTTCTTCTCTATCAAGCAGTGTCAATTGTAGCATATTTTTAGCTAATGTTGAAAGTCGTTTACTATTAAATAATATAATATCTAAATATTTTTCTCTTTGTTCTTTTGGCAAATCTTCCTCTTTTAAAATATTAGCGAACCCTTGTATCGAGGTAAGGGGTGTTTGAAACTCATGAGAAACATCTGAAATAAACTTTTGCCTTGTTTCATCTTGCTTGGCAAGTTGTTGTGCCATCTGATTAAACCCTTGATTCAAACGAGATAACTCGTCTGTTCCAACACAATCTACTCTTACATTATAATTACCTTTTGATAATTCCTTTGTAGCTTTTGTCAGTCTTGTAATAGGTTTAACGATTATGTCTGCCACTGCCAGAAAAACAACACTTCCTGACAAGAAAATACATCCTAAAATTAAAACAGCAGAACTAATAAAAGAATTTTTATCACGGCTCATATCTTTTTGAACAAAAATATAATAATCTTTATTTTTAATATGTCTCAAATGACCATAAGAAAGAATATTGTGCTTATTAACATAAACCTTTTCATCGTTATTATCTTTCAAAAAATATTCAGCTATTTTTTCTTTTGAAACAGCATTACTTTTTTTACCATAAACATGATAACCATTATCCATTGAATAACAAACAACCGTATTTTCTGAAGATAAAGCATATTCTTGTAATGTATGATCAATCTTATCATCAGGAACATTTTCAATTAAACCACATACAAAATCACCTGTAGATTCTAATTCTTCTTGTACGTTTGATTCTATTTGACTGTAATTGCTTCTTACTGCTATATATCCTGTTACTGAAAAAGAAAAGATAATTGTTACTAAAAAGCCAAAAATAAGTTTTGCATAAATCGATTTCATCGATCAACCTCTATTTTATATCCTAGACCTCTTACTGTAACCACACTAAATCCCGGTAAATGACCAATATTTTCCCTAATTCTTTTGATATGAACATCCACAGTACGATCAAAACCATCATAATCCATTCCCCATATTTTTTCGATTAATTGCTCACGAGAAAAAATCTGATCTGGATGTTTAGCAAGTTCAAAAACAAGTTCAAACTGTTTTAAAGGCAAATGAATAATTTCATCATGATAACGTATTTCATATTTATCACCATCAAAAGCAACTTCACCTAATCGAATTACATTTGAGGTATTAATTTCATATCGTTTCATAATAGCTCGAACACGTGCCATTAATTCATTAGGATCAAATGGTTTTACTACGTAATCATCAACCCCTACTGAAAATCCTCTCAATTTATCTTTACTTTCTGCTTTTGCAGTTAACATAATACAAGGAATATCTTTAAATTCTTTTAAATTTTCAACTAACTCAAAGCCATCCATTTTAGGCATCATGACATCAATAATAGCTAAGTCTATATACTCTGATTCTAAAAGATTTAATGCTTCTTCACCATCACCGGCTTCAATGACATCGTATCCTTCTTTATTTAAATAAAATTTAATTAACTCTCTAATATCTTTTTCATCATCTACAACTATGACTTTTGGTTTCATAAATTACACCTCGATTCATGTATAAGATTATAGCATAATTTATCTAAAATGAATATACTAACTCCTCAACGTAAAAAAGGCAGATATGAACATCTGCCTTATTGATATTCGATTTCACTTACAACTTGTGATGAGGAAGAAGTATCAAGAAAATGAATAGTAACTTGTTGTCCACTTTGTAATAGAGGCAAGTGATCTGAAATACTTATTGGTGCAATATAAACCGTATCACTACCTTCTAATTTGAAATAATAATAACTATTTCCTTCTTTTACTGCTGCTGTAATTTGACTTACTGTCCCTGTGAGTTTGACTTTCTTAGTTTTTGTATGTGTTTTGCCATTATCTCCAAGTGTTGCATAATATGCTTTTTCTGCTTCTGCAACAGTGCTTCCTGTTGCTACAATTTGATAGTTTTTAACACTAACAAATGCGTACTGTTTAACCAAGTTAGAACTATCTTTTAAAGATAAAAAGTATGTTGGTTCTCCACCCGCATTAATAAGAATTGGGAAAGTAGCATCATAGTGTAGATTTTGTACTTTTCCTTCTGCCGAAGACATTGCTGAGTATTCTTCAGCTCCTGATATATTATAATATTTTCCTTCTTTAGTTCTTAAATTAATCAAAGCAAATCCGACATTACTTGCATCTTTAGAAACTGATGTTAATCCTGTATATAAATAAACATCATCATTTAATGCCAAATAATTATAACCATCCGTTGGTTGTAATACACCCTTTTGAGAAAGTAAAGTATTAAGATATCCTTTACCATATTTACCATAGTTTTCTAATTGATTAATAATCAACTTAGCTGGATAAACACGATCGACCCAGTTTGGTATCTTATCAATATTATAGTATTGATGTTTTCCATTAACTGCATTAACTAAAACAGCGCCAACAATATCTTTTCCACCGAAAGGACCAATCTGATAATCATATACAGGTGCAATCCAATATGGTGTACCTTGCTCATCAATTTCAAATGCTAATTCATCAAACATTTTTGTAGGATAATTTTTTCTTAAATGTCTTTCTATTTTACGGGAAAAATGATCAGACTTAGAATATTTCATACCTTCTTTAAGTTTAATAACTTTAGATTCTTGAGAAACCATATCAACTGATATATATCCCGGTAAACCTTCTTTTCGATTTGTAAACCATTTAATTAAATCACTGTATTCTAACGGTGTAACTCTAACGGGTTTATTCTGATAATTAATTTGATCATATGATTCATCAACATCAAATTGTGAAACATAGTTCACCATTTGACCCATTTTACGGTCACCTAATTTAATAGCACTTTCACGATCAACAACTGGAATTGATTGATAAGAAATGGTTTTATTATCTTTGTAAAAATCAGCTTTTTTATTAAGTGTTAATTGTGTTTGATAACTTTTAGCATGAAAGTATGGTTGGCTATAAAAAGTTCCAACACCTAGATAAACTATAAACAACCCCGCCAAAACAAAACAATATTTAGATATTTTATTAAATTTCATTTGTAAAAATGAATATAATGTTCCAAATATCATTAAATTACATACTATATAAATAATAAATACTGGTGATTTTAGATTAAGTGGTACTAACATTAAATATTCACTTATGCCAATAATAATTATCATTATTAAGCATGATTTAAGTAAAGCTTTAGAACTTGGCTGATGCTTTATTGATTGAAATGAATTATTTTTGAAAGAATGGAAGAAATCATAAATTTTCTGTTTCATGTATAGCCTCCTTTAAATCAACAATTAAACTTTGTAATTCATCCAATGATTGCAACGTTGCTCCACTAGCAAAAGCATGACCCCCACCATGATACTTATTCGCAATTTCATTAATTTTAACACCTCGAGAACGAATACTCACACGCCAATTATGATCTTCTACATTTTCAGTAATGGCCATCCATACTAAATATTCTTTGTATCCCGAAAAAATATTAACAAAGTCAGAACCCCTAGAACGAGGAATATCTAACTCTTTTAAATCTTCATCTTTTAAAACATAATAAGAAATGCGACCATCAACAACTTGATGATTATAAATAAAACGATTAATTTCAATATCTTTTGCATTCTTTAAATACATCGCATTATAAATTTCTTCAATATTAATCCCTTTAGTCATTAATAATGATGCTACATTAAATGTTTCGTCACTTGTACTGTTATACATAAAACGATTTGTATCACCAATTATTCCCATATAGATAGCACGTGCTCCTAGTTTACTTATATTTAAGTGATATTGTTCTTGCAACATTAAGCCTACTAATTGACTACATGAACTGGCTTGTGGATCTTCAAAATTAATAATTCCATATTGATCAACAACAATATGATGATCAATTTTGATAAGTTCTTGACATTGTTGATAACTTTCTCCATCAATTCTTTCATGATTTGCAGTATCCAATACAATTCCTAAAACCGACTGATTAAAATCAGGTAATTTTTGATCAACATCAAATCTAAATTTACTTACTAAATCACTTGAAAAATCTCCAGCTAAATATACTTTTTTATCATTAAAATTTGATTTAATCAAATCATACATTCCAAACTGACTGCCAAAAGCATCATAATCAGGATTAACATGTCGATAAATAACAATCTCTTGATATTCTTTTATTTTTTCAATTATTTCTTTAATCATTTTTATTTTCCTTTCACATTATTCAACACTATTATAGTGCGATTATATCATAAATAACTCATTAAAATCTCTTTTATTCCTACCAAAAAACATGTTTCTTTAATTCAATTATCATTTTTGAAATCATGTGTGTAATCAATAATACGATGATAATGTATAAAAAAGGCTGATTATAAATTCTTTTAAACTGTAATGATACGCCAAAAATAACCATTGGATGAATTAAATAGTAATACTTTGAATATTGTCCAAATGAAAATGAAAGATGAGATTTATTTTGTATATAGATTGTACATACGAATAAATAATAAGTAACAGGAATACATGATAATAAAATATTACTATCTAATCTTTTCGTATCATGCAATAATATTGCTTCAAAGATTAAAAAGAAAAAAGAAATAATTAATTTAAGAAAACAATAATTTGAATAAGCATGTTCTTTTAATGATATCTTGTACCCTAATACAACATAAAATAAACCAAAAAATAAAAAGTTTCGTGTAGTAAAAAAGATATGATAATAATGAGATACTACTTCTTTAATTGATATCGGTAATACTCCATAATATGTCTCCGTTGCCCCAAAAAGCAACAACAAAAATGATATCAATAATAAACTATGAATATTGAATTTCTTTTTCCATTTTTTTAAAACTATCAAAGATAAAATAATTGCTGGAAAATACCACAAATGATAATAAACCCCTGAATAACAAAGAACAACAATGACCACAATGGGCAATAATAACACAATCAAAACAACTGACCATAACATAGAAATATGAGGACCACCTAAATAGTCATTGATTTGGGATAAATATGGCACAATCGAAGCAATCATAACAGGCACATACATAAGACTCCAAAATAAATATAAAGGAATTGTTTTCTTTATATATAAATCAATATAACAAGGATTCTCTTTTTCTTTTTTAGCGACAAAGTAGCCTGTGATAACAAAAAAAATAGGTACACATATACGCGTAACAATATTATTAAAAGCTAAATCCAATTCATTAGAGAAATGAGCAAATGGTCTTAGGTGAAGAATAATAATTAAAATTGATGAAATATATTTAAGAATATTTAAATTTTGATAGTAAAGTTGATGAGTTTTAAAATTTATATCTATATTTCTTTGAATTTTTATCGTAAAAAAACTAAAAATAACGACCATCAAAAAAAGAACTGACGGTTTTGCTAATCCATTTTCTATTTGAAATACATTAATATACTTTAAAAACAAAATAAGTATTGCTATAAAAAAAGTGATGATTAATTCCTTTTTATACTTCATAAAATAATTTCCTCGCTTAAGAATTTAATTATAAATAATTATACAATAAAAAAGATGAATCACAATAGTATCAAGCCACGTCATTCATCTTTTCGTTTTTTTATTATTCTAAATTCAATAATCTTACTGTATCTCTTGCTATCATAACTTCTTCATTAGTAGGAATAACCATAACTTTAATTTGTGAGTATTGATGCGAAATAACACGATTTTCATCACTACGTGTATTATTTAATTCTTCATCTAAGAATACCCCAAAAGCACGAGACACGTTATCGATGATAATACGTCTTAAATAAGCAGCATTTTCACCAACACCCGCTGTAAAGACAATCGCATCACAGCCACCTAACTCAGCATAATATTGACCAATATATTTAGAAACAATGCGAGCATATAACAACCCAGTTAATAAGGCTCTTTCATCCCCTTCTTTAAATAATGCATTTTCAATATCACGTGAATCAGATGAAATACCAGAAACACCTAACATACCTGATTTTTTATTATAAATTTCTAAAACTTCATCTGGTGTTTTATTCAACTTCTTACATAGATAAGGCATAATAGATGGATCAACATCCCCACAACGCGTTCCCATCATCAATCCAGCTAAAGGTGTAAATCCCATTGAAGTATCAATACATTTGCCATCTAAAACAGCTGAAATACTTGCTCCATTTCCTAAATGGCAGATAATAATTCTTGATTCTTTAGGATCACCTAGCATATGAATAACTTGTTGAGCACAATACTTATGACTCGTACCATGAGCACCGTATTTACGTACCTTTAAATCAGTATAGTATTCTAATGGTAAAGGATATAAATATCTTTCTTTATCTAATGTTTGATGAAATGCAGTATCAAAAACAAAGACATGTCCCACATCCGGTAACGCCTCTTTAAATGCGTTATAACCAATGATATGTGCTGGATTATGAAGCGGTGCTAACTCAGCTAATTCTTCCACTTTTTTTACAACATCTTCATCAACAACAACTGAATCATCAAAGTATTCACCTCCATGAACAATTCGATGACCAACAGCATCTATTTCATTTAAATTTTCAACAATATGATAATCAACTAATGCCTTTAATAATAATTCTACAGCCACTTGATGATCAGGAATTGGTAATTCTTTTTTTATTTTTTCACCATTAACCTTAATAACAAAATTTCCTTTTTCTAGTCCAATTCTTTCTACTAAACCAGAAGTAATCACTTCTTCGCTTGGCATATTAAACAATTGAAATTTTAAAGATGAACTTCCTGCATTGACTGCCATTACTTTTCCCATAATACTCCTCCTAACATCATAATTCTATTGTACAAAATTCAAGACACAAAAACAATAGAAAATGATAGCGATTACAAAAAAAGACAATACTCATTAGCATTGTCTTTTTTATTTGTTATTTAGATTGGTTATAAGATGATCGAGACATTTGTTCTTGTCCCATTTGAACTAATCTTTTAGTGATTTCACCACCAACAGATCCATTCGCTCTAGCAGTTGTATCAGGACCTAAATTAACACCAAATTCGTTAGCAATTTCATACTTCATTTGATCAATGGCATTTTGAGCTCCCGGTACAACTAAACGATTACTTTTACTGTTTTGTGTCATGTGTATCACCTCCTGACACAACTATTTTGTGTCAGAATTCAAAAACTATGCATTTTTTAAAAAATTAATTCATTATTTTTATATTGATTATCAATGACAATTGTTTCCACTGTATCTACACACTCATCAACTAATGATTCATAATCAAAAGTAGCTTCAAAAGCTTCAGCTTTATATGATTTAGGTTTAGTAGCTGGCGCTTTAGGCGTAAAAATTGTACAACAATCTTCATGTGGACGAATAGAAATATCATACGTATTAATTTTATTAGCGATATCAATAATCTCTAATTTATCCAAACATAAAACTGGACGTAATACCGGTAACTTAATCACTTCATTAATAACTTGCATACTGTTTAATGTTTGTGAAGCTACCTGACCAATACTTTCACCATTTACCAAAGCCAAACAATGATTTTTTAAAGCCACTTTTTCACCAATACGATACATCATACGTCTCATTACAGTCATCGCATAACTTTCATCACAATGATCATAAACAGCTAATTGTAACTTGGTAAAGTTAACAATATGAACTGTTATTTTTCCATGTGTATAATGTCTTAACTGGTCAACTAAATCAAGCATTTTTTCACGGGCAAATTCATTTGTATAAGGTGGTGCCGCAAAATGAATACATTCAATATCAACTCCACGTTTTAATGTCAAATATCCAGCAACAGGTGAATCAATACCTCCAGATAACATTAACAGTGCTTTTCCACCAATACCAACCGGATAGCCTCCAGCACCTTTAATCACATCAGTCATAACATAGATTGCATCATGTCTAATTTCAACTGTAATTAACATTTCAGGATGATGAACATCGACCTTTAATTGACGATTTGCATGATGAAATAAATGTCCTGCAATTTCACGATTAATATCTTGAGATTTACCAGGAAAAGATTTATCACTTCTCTTTGTATTAATTTTAAATGTTGTTTTGTTATCTTCATTAACCAATTGAACAATGGCATCTTTAACAACATTTAAATCCTTCTCAAATTTAAAAGCATTAGAAAAAGAATGAATTCCAAAAACAGTTTTTAACTTTTCATTTACATCAAGATGATTTTCACCATTCAATAAAATATACATACGATCATATTGCAAATCATACTTTAATTTTTTAAAATCAGATAAAATCTCTTGTGTATTTTTCAATAATTTTCGCGTAAATAGTTTTCTATTTTTCCCTTTTGTTGTCAGTTCACCAAAACGAACTAATATATAATTTGCTTCCATTTCTTACCTCTGTTTCTTAATGTTCTTTAACGTTTCTTGTAAACAATACCCAAATTTATCAAGGTCTTCTTCATTTGTCAAATAACTTATACTCACTCTTAAAGCACTTTTAGCACGTTCTTGATCAATGTGAAGAGCCTTCATGACTCTAGATACATCGCTTGTTTTAGAACTACATGCACTACGTGTTGAAATATAAATATCTTTCGATTCTAAATCATGTAAAATTACTTCCGGTTTATAACCAATACAAGAAAAATTAATAATAGCTGGTGAACATATTCCACCACTATTAATAAAAACGCCATCAATATCATTTAAAATATCTCTTAAATAGTGATTTAGATGTTCCACTTTTTCTAAATGTTCTTTTTGATTTTCCAATGCAAGTCTTAATGTTTTAGCAAAAACAATATTTGTACAAGCATTACTTGTTCCCCCTCGTAATGAGAATTCTTGTTGTCCCCCATTAATAAGTGATACTAAACTTGTATGTTCATTTTTATATAATATACCACTTCCCTTTAACCCATTAATTTTATGAGCCGAAAAAGATGCACAATCTATGCCTTTTAAATCAATTGGCATTTTTCCTAAAGCCTGAACCATATCTACATGTAATTTAACCAATTCATGATCTTTTAAAACTTCTTTAATTTGTTCAATAGGTTGAATCGCTCCAACTTCATTATTAATAGCCATAA
The DNA here is from genome assembly GCF_003475785.1 of Coprobacillus sp. AF33-1AC. Lineage (NCBI taxonomy): Bacteria > Bacillati > Bacillota > Erysipelotrichia > Erysipelotrichales > Coprobacillaceae > Coprobacillus > Coprobacillus sp. AF33-1AC. The sequence goes on from NZ_QRQB01000004.1 coordinate 19,779, forward strand.
TTGATACGAGTATTGTATCATCACGAATACTCTCCTTTAAATCTTGAATTGAAATATGTCCAGTTTGATCAACTGGTAAGTATGTGACATCAAAGCCAAAAACCGATTCCAATTGTTTACAGCATTCATAGACCGATGAATGCTCAATTGCGCTTGTAATTATATGTTTACCTCGATTTTGATATTGAAAAGCAATCCCTTTTATAGCCATTGTATTGGCTTCACTACCACAACTCGTAAATATAATTTCATTATTTTTTACACGAAACATTGAAGCAATTAAATCTCTAGATTTTTCCATTAAGCGATTAACTTCAATTCCCTTATGATAAATACTATCAGCATTATAAAAGTATTTTTGCAATAATTGATAATAAGTATTCAAAACCTCATCGTTTAAAGGTGTTGTTGCTGCATAATCTAAATATATCATTTTAGCCTCCTTATCTATTTTATTCCATCATTGTTGATATATGACTAAAAGCGTTAAAAATAGTCCTATTCACTTGTTTTAGGACTATTTTTATTGACTAACATTTCATAAGATCCTGGTTTGATCTTTTCAATAATTTCTACTGCTGTTGATAAAGCTTTAGTATATTCACCATTTCTAAATAATAGTTCTGCTTTAGTAAGTTCTGTATTGACTTCAAGGAATGATGATCTAAAACGATTACCGTAAACAATAGCATCTTCTACCATTTCAGCAGTAACAATTAAATTATGAACATTATCATATAATTTATAAATCACATCTCTTGCTGCATCCACTTGTGATGACAAACTCGCAAGATCAATAGGTCTTTTTCTAATAAAATTCAAAATAGCATCTGCTTTTTGATAAGAATCTTCAATATAATCTTTATACGATTCACTAATCATTGGTAAATGTTTATTTTTAATTTCTGATTTAATTTCTAATAGAACAATATTAATGTTATCTAATTCATCCATTGCTCTTTTTTCTTGAATCTTTAATGATTCATCAATTTCATTATATTTTAATAATGAATCATAGAAAGGCTGTGCTTTCTTTTGAATTGCGTCAAGTTGTTCAATCATAGATGCATAGGAAAAATCTTTACTTTCAATAACACGTGTTACTTCACCCAGTTCATCTAAAACTTCTTTAAACTGATCATAATCTTCTTCGACAGTTATTGGATAATCATCTAAAATATAATTTTTCTTTAAAGAATTTAACGATTTGACTCCTTTTGTTAAACCTTGTTCAACCTTTTGAACAAATTGATAACATTCATTTCTTTTATGTGCATATACTTCATATGCAGCTTCTTCTTTTTCAAAATCTTTGTTAAGTTCATTCATGTCTTCGGTCATCACTTCAATAGTTTGACCTACATTTTCTAGTTTTAAAGACTTAATATCAGCCGTTACATTTTCTAAGTCTTGTTCAATTTTATTCATTCTAATTGAAGTATTTAATCTTTCTAATGCAAAATCATGTTCCTTCATGTTTGCAATCATGCGTTTCAATTCTTCAATACGTTTTGGAAAATACTGTCTAACAATAGAAATATAAGTAGGTAAATCCCGTAAATTAGCATCTAATAAATCAATATCTTTACTAATAGCTGCTGTCTTTTTCTTTGCTGAATCAAAATCTTGATTATTCATATCATTTTCTAAATCAACAAAACGTTGATCAATATTTTCAAAAGTTTGAGGAATAATAGGAACAAAGTCTTCTATTTTAAAACGTACACTTGCATAAGTATCATTCGTCGCACGATACTTTTCTTTTACCTTTATAATTTCTAAACGCTGTACATTTTCAATCTCGGTAATCACTTCTATTTTCTTTAGCAATTCTTTAGAACGTGTTTCATAATCATTAATTTCCTGTGTTAATTGTTCGATATCTTTTTTTACACCCTTTAATTTACGGTAGAATAAAGCTTCATCAATATCTGTTAACAAAGCAACGATATCATTATTTAAAAATTCATTTAATTGTTGATATTCACTAGCGTAAGCTTTATATTTATCAACTAATTCAGGCATATTTTTAGAAATACCTTTGACTCTTCCTAAACGGTATTGAACAGGTAATGTTTTAATTGCATTCATCCTATTTTCTAATTCAACAACATCTTTACGATATATTTTTAATTTAATTAAACGATAAACTATAATAAAGGCAATAAGCACACAAAAACCGATAATTCCAAAAAAAACATATTTATTACTTAATAACATGAGTATCTTATTTAAAGACATATTTCCAACCTCTTTTAATTAAAATTTCTTAAAAAAATTATACCATAATGTCTAGTTATTGTCCAAACCTTAAGGCAACAAACTCACAAGGAGAAAACATGTCAAAACTATTACTTACCCTTCTTAGAACCAAAAATAAAGATACCTTCTACCTTTATAAGAATTACTTTGATTATTTAAAGCAAAAAGGAATAGATTTAATATCCATTTATGATTTATCAAAAACAAATTTAGATTTACTTATACAATTAAGTGACGGATTACTTTTAACTGGTGGCAAAGATATTCATCCTCACTTTTATCATCAAAATTGTCATCACCTTGAAGCCTATGAAACCTTATCCATTGATGAAATTGAATTACATCTGATTGATTACTTTATTCAAAACCAAAAACCTATTATTGGTATTTGCAGAGGCATTCAAACAATCAATGTCTATTTTGGTGGCACGTTAAAACAACATATCGTCCATCATCAAGGTACCCAACATCTCATTTATCCCGTCAAAAATTCTTTACTTAGTCAATATATTCCTCATCCAATACAAGTCAATTCTTATCATCATCAAGCAATCGACCAGTTAGGAAAACATTTAAAAATCACTGCCTATAGTTCTGATAGCATTATTGAAGCTATTGAAGGAAAAAACATTCTTGCTTTTCAATGGCACCCAGAAAAAATGAATCAAGAACCACTACTAAATATGATTGATGATTACTTGGAAGAAAAATGATACTTTAAAAACAATGTATAAACAATCACCAAAAAGCCAACAATAGCATACTGTGACATTTGTTCATGTAAAATAAAAAATGAGAAAAGACATGTAAAAATTGGATTTAAACTTAAAAAGAAAGAAGTTTTAATCACGCCTATTTGTTTGATTGCTAGAAAATAAATAGATTGAATATATGCATACCCTATTCCTGAGGTCAGTATTAACAGCCATAACGATAAAGTGTCAACTGTCTTAATAATCATGTTTTGATTGATAAAAGCACAAATTATAATTAATTCAATCATACTTAAAAATAACAAATAAAAATTATAAACCAAAACATCTTGAAGTTCCCGCTTCTTCATAAGATAATTGCCACCATTATATAAAACAAGTCCACTTAGCATCAGATAATGCCCTACTGATAAACTTTTTACTTGAAAACGTATTGTTATCAAAAAACCAAGCAAACCTAAAACCAGTAAAATTATATCTTGATAAGATATTTTTCTTTCAAAAATAAAAACAAGTATAATCATGATAATGGGTGATAAACAATTCAATGTTGCACTGGTACAACCAGACAATAAAAAAATGGCGAAATAAGTACAAACAAAATTTAAAACATTAACCAAATTAGCATCAATAATCATATATTTAATAGAAACTTTTATCAAACGATGATGTGTAAAACCTAAATAAATGCCCATTGAAAGTGTTGAAATAATCATTTTTAAACAAATTAAAAATAGAGGATGAAAAAACAAACTATTCATTTTTACGACAATTATATTTAACCCCCATATTACACCTGCAATAACCAAATAAAAATAAATCATATCATCACCTTATCAATTATAAACAAAAAAAGAAAGTATTAATCACATCGACAAATAATACTTTCTTTATCTTTTTTTAATTGTTTAATAAGCGCATCAACATTTTCAAATTTACATTCATCACGAACCCTAAACAAAAACTCGATTTTTATTACCTGATCATAAATATCCTGATTAAAGTCGAAGATATTAACCTCTAATGACATTTTATTTAAAGCACCTAAAGTAGGATTATAACCAATATTAGCCATAGCTAAATAGCGTTTGTTTTGATAGTACGCATAAACACCATAAACACCCTTTTTCATGGTCACATAGTGTCCATAATCTACATTTGCAGTTGGAAAACCTATTTTATGACCATTATGTCTGCCATGAATAACTTGTCCAATAATTGAATAGTTTCTTCCTAACATCTGATTTGCTTTTTCAATTTCACCTTGATGCAAATACTCTTTGATACAAGAAGAAGATACTTTTTGATCATTCATATCATATTCATCAATAATGTCCACATCATAAAAATGTTGAGACAATTGTTTTAAATGATCCGCCCTTCCTTTTGCACGATATCCAAAAGTAAAATCAAAACCACATACAACATGTTTTACATTAAGATTGATAAAATAGTTTTGAATAAACTGTTCTGGCGAAAGTTTTGCAACTTCTTCATTAAAATCAATAATCAAAAAGTAATCAAACCCTAATTCTTCTAACATTATTTCTTTTTGTTTCATTGTCATTAAATAAGTCGTTTTTTCCTTTAAATAAACAGTTTTAGGATGAACATCAAATGTCATAAATGCTTTTTTTAACGATTTTTCTTCACTTACTTTTAAAACCTGATCTATCAATCTCATATGGCCACAATGAAGACCATCAAAAAAACCAATCGCTAAAACAGATGGCAAAAGATGATAAGTTTCATTTAATTTAATATGAACAATTTCCATTACCATAATCCTCTTACATTTTTTAAATAACCTTGTCCATCATCTTGATACATAGCAAGAACATGTCCTTCTTTATTATAAATAGCAACCATACCTGTTAAATCACTTTTAATCTTTTTACCATGAAAAACAATATTTTCATCTTCAACAACATACTGAGGATAACATTTTAATGCCTCATCTAATGTAATCACATTAAAATCACCAGCCTCTATTTCTTCAAGCGTTGCACATTGTTCTATTTTAAAATCACCCGAACATGTTCTTATCAATTTTGCCATATGACCAGGATAACCTAGTTTTTTGGCGATATCCACGCATAAAGAACGTATATATGTTCCCTTTGAACAAGATACTTTTATTTTTATAAGATGGTCATGATAATCCAATAGTTGAATATCATGAATCGTAATGGATCTTGGTTCAACTTTAACTTCTTCTCCAGCACGTGCATACTCATACAATTTTTTTCCATTTACTTTGATAGCTGAATACATAGGTGGCATTTGCTTTTGAAAACCAACAAATTGTTTTAAAACATTTTCAATTTGTTCTTTTTTTATTGGTTGGACTTCTTTAGATTCTATCACTTTACCACTAGCATCATAAGTATCCGTACTTGTTCCTAGTGATAGCGTTGCAATATACTCCTTATCATCAGCTGTTAAAAATTGAATCGCTTTTGTTGCCTTATTAACACACACAACCAGAACTCCTGTAGCATCTGGATCTAAAGTCCCACAGTGTCCCACTTTTTTTGTTTTCAATTTTTTTCTTAATATACCTACAATATCATGACTCGTATATCCACTTGGTTTATTAACCAAAATAATTCCATTCATTTTCATCACCGCACTTATTTTAACAAATAATGAAATATAATGAAAGAGATTGCTTTCTTTCGTTATAATCTATAGAATAAAAAATGGTGATATAAATGACAATGAAAAAAGTATTAGGCTGTATTCGAAAAGCCGATGAAGAATATTCAATGATTGAAGATGGAGATAAAATATGTGTTGGCGTTTCTGGTGGAAAAGACTCTATGTTATTACTCTATTGTTTATCTCTATATAGAAAATTTGCATCCGTCAAATTTGATGTCATAGGTGTCCATATTGATATGGGATTTGGTAATATGGATTTTAGTGAGGCTGATCAATTTTGTAAGAAAAACAATATTGAACTTTATCACGAACCAAGTCAAGTATACGAAATATTGAAAAGAAATCTTACTCATGATGGAAGATTACCTTGTTCATTGTGTTCAAAATTTAAAAAAGCACTTGTGATTGCTGGAGCAAAAAAATATGATTGTAATAAAGTTGCTTTTGCACATCATGGTGATGATGCTGTTGAAACTTTACTTATGAATATGGTCTATGGAGGTAAAATTGCAACATTTACTCCTAAAATGTATTTAGATCGAACACAAATGAATTTTATAAGACCTCTTATTTATGCAAATGAAGATGATATCATTGCTGCTGTCAATGAAGCACATGTTCCCATCGTTATTTCTACCTGTCCAGCAGATAAACATACAAAGCGAGAAGAATTCAAACAACTTCTTCACTCAATATATAAGACTTATCCACAAGCTAAAACTAATTTATTAACATCTCTATCTAATGAGGAAAATACAATGTTATGGCATAAAGAGCCAAGAAAAAAAGAAGATTAATGCATTGGAATCTTCTTTTTTTGTGTTTGACTATATTTTTGTATTTGATTGTAAAAACGATAAGCTAACCAACTAGATAAATATCCAACAAGCATTCCTCCTAAAATATCACTAGGATAATGGACATATAAATACATACGAGAAATTCCCATTAACAAAGCCAATATCAAAGTTGATGTAAATAATCTTTTTTGTCTTAAAAGATAACATATTCCTGCAACCGCAAAAGAAATGGCTGTATGTCCCGAAGGAAAAGAATAATCATTAGGTTTAGCAATAAGTAGATTAATATGAGGATTAAAAACAAAAGGACGTGGTCTAGCAATAAGTGGTTTTAATAAACCATTACATAAAATTAAATCAATTATAATACTTAATAACATCATCAAGCCCAACGTCCTTGTCTTACGATAAATAATAAGAATTGTGGTAAGTCCAATCCATATCAACCCTTTATCCCCTAAGTGTGTTATAAAAACCATAATTGTATCCAATAATGGAAATCGTATTTTTTGTATCAAGTTTAAAAACATTAATTCCCCGTTCATATTATTCACTTCTTTCTTTTATAAATTGCATAAATAAAACTAACGCTAAACCGATTAAAGCGTAAATAATATGAAAGTGTTGTAAGTCTAATGGTAATTGTTTAACAGCTAATGTTGTAGGTCCCATAATAATAGCATAAAAAGAACCTATCATCATTCCTAGCACCATAAATAAAGTCTGCACTTTATATTTTTCTAAACAATATTTAATTAATTTAACAACTGTAAAAACACCAAACAGCACTCCAAAGCCAAAAACAACTAGTGAACCAAATGCAGAAAAATGTAAAGAAATAATTTCTTTAATAGATGTTATAACTGGTATATATGCTCCAAAAATGAGCAAGATTGTTGAGCCAGAAATACCAGGTAAAAACATAGCTGAAATAGCTAACATTCCCACAATAAATAACTTTAAAAATAAACTCAATGATAATTGGGACATCTTCATTTCTTGCATATGAAGATAACTATTAGCAAAAGTAATCAGTGCTACAACAGTTATTCCTAATACACAAAATAAAATTCCCTTCTTTAATTGTTTAAATGTATCTTTTTCCTCATTGATAATTAAGGGGATTGATCCTAATATAAAACCAATAAACAATGAACTTACTTGATATATTTGTTTTTCAAACAACGATGATAAAATAATCACTGCAAGCAGCATACCAAAGATCCACCCTACCGCTAATTTAATTAAATAACATATTGCGCTTTTTTTGTGTTCTATATTTCCATACAACAAATCATAAATAGATGAAATGAAACGATCATAAAATCCCATTATAAATGCTACCGTACCCCCAGAAACTCCAGGTACACTATCAGCTAGTGCCATCATAAAGCCATTAAAAGCAATCTTTAACATAAATAAAACCTCCTTAACTTTAATTTCATCATAACAATGAATATTAAATAATAAGGAGGTAAAATCTAAACATTTTCTAAACAATCATTTTTAATTATTCAAACGATATCCTACACCCCAAATTGTTTCTATAATTTGGGGATTTTTATAATCATCTTCTATTTTTTCTCTTATTCGATTAATATGAACCATCACCGTTGCACTATCCCCTATATAATCATATCCCCATATTTTTTCAAATAAATCTTCTTTAGCAAAAACAATATTAGGATGCATAGCTAAAAATTCTAACAGTTCAAATTCTTTAGGAGGAAGCTTGATTTCATTGTTTTCTTTAAATACACGCCAGCTATCTTGCCTAATGGTAATATCCTTCACTTTTATAATTCCATGACTTTGATTTTCATCTTGATGAGATCGTTTTATTCTTTGATATTGACGAATATGAGCATTAACACGAGCAACCAATTCCGAAGGATCAAACGGCTTCGAAAGATAATCATCAGCTCCCAGACCAAATCCTTTTATTTTATCAGGAATTTCATTTCGCGCTGTAACCATGATAATTGGGACTTCGACTTCTTGCCTTATTTCATTACATATTTGATATCCACTTTTACCTGGCAACATTAAATCAAGAATAATGAGATCTACATGATGTTGACTTAAATATTGTTTTATCTCCAATCCATCATTTAAAACAAATGGATCAAATCCTGAAGCTTTTAAATATGTTTCTTCAATTAATGCAATATCTGCGTCATCTTCTATAATAAGTATTTTTTTATTATCCATTCCCATCTTCCCTTTCTAACTTAAAGTACATTTTTATACATAAGCCCCTATCATTTGTTGCTTCAATGTGTCCATTCATTAATTCCACTAAACTTTTAACGATATATAAACCTAAGCCATGCCCTTCTTTATCATTTCTTGAAGGATCAACACGATAAAATTCTTCAAATATTTTACTTAATTGATTTGTAGAAACTCCTGTTCCATTGTCACTCAAACATATTTCTACTTCATTTTCACACTTGATTGCTTCTATTTGAATATCAACTACATCTTTATCTACATATTTGATGCTATTTTCAATTAAATTGTCTAAAATACGCTGTAATTGCATGCCATCCACATTAATTGTAATTGCATCGACTGATTTCAATATGATGTGGACATAATTAGGCAATACCTTTCGTTTAGATAAAACATATTGATTTAGATATTGATTGAGATCTATAAATTGTTTGTTTATAGATATATGATTTGTCTTTAGCCTAGATATATAAAATAATTGATCTAACAACAGTTCCATTTCTTCACTTCTAGCATAAGCCATTTGAATAAACTGCATTTTCTTTTCCGGTGTATCAACAACACCATCAATTAAACATTTCATTGTACCCTTAATAGCCGTTAATGGTGTTCTTAAATCATGAGAAATTCCCGCAATCATGTCATCTCTGCTTTTTTCATATTTTTGATTTTTTAAATAAGATTCTAATAAATCACTTTGCATTTCATTAAACGTCTGAATGACTTCTTTAAATTCTTCATCACCATCATATTCAATAGGTTTTGTTAAATCATTCATTTTAATTCTAGATGTTGCTTCTGTTAAATAATTTAATGGTGTCATAATCGTTTTAGAAAGATGATATGTAAATAACTGGCTTATTATAAATAATATAAAGATACAAACTAATCCATCTATAACAAATAAAAAAAGAAACTTATTACTATGAAGAGTAAGAAACTCTACAAAATCTTCTATTCCCTTTGTCATCATAATCTGTTTTGCAGAAAGAATTAAATCTGATTCCATCATTTTAATATAAAATTTTAAAAACAAAATATTAACTACAAAAAAAGAAATTAAAGTAAGTAATACCATCATTGTATTAGAAATAAATATTCTTTTTTTTACTGACATTGCTTTCATTAAAACCACCACCTACAATCCATTGTATAAATCAAAAATAAAAAGTAAAGTTATAACCATAACTTTACTTATTCTTTACATTAATCAATATGTTTTAAAACAAAATATCTTTTCTTACCTCTTCGAATAACTGTTGCTTCATTACCAAAAGCATTTTCTCTTGAGACAACAAATTCAATATCTTTAATTTTTTCACCATTAATTAAAACTGATCCACCATTAACAAATTCCCTTGCTTCTCTTTTAGATTTAGCTGCGCCAACTAAAATCAAGGCATCTAAAATATTAAGTTGATTTTCTTTAGTTTCTACTGTAGGAACACCTTCAAAAGCAGCCTTTACTTGACTTAGTGTTAAATTTTGAATTTGTCCTGAAAATAATGTTTGTGAAACTTGTAATGCTTCTTGGTAAGCTTCTTCCCCATGAATAAAAGTAATGACTTCTCTAGCTAAAGCTTTATGTGCTTCACGTAAATGAGGTTGTATTTTATTTTTTTCCTCTAATTCATTAATTTCATCAGGTGTCAAGAAAGTTAAGAATTTTAAATAATCTATTACTTTATCATCTTCTGAATTAATAAAGAATTGATACATTTCATATGGTGATGTTTTTTCTCGATCTAACCAAATAGCTTTTCCATTTGTTTTACCAAATTTTGTACCATCGCTTTTAGTTAAAAGAGGCATTGTAAATCCATAAGCTTCTTTCCCTGTTTTTTTACGAATAAGTTCAATTCCTGCAGTAATGTTTCCCCATTGATCTTGTCCAGCAACTTGCATTTGACAATCTTTATTTTCATGTAACCAATAAAAATCCATTGCTTGCATAATCATATAAGAGAACTCAGTATAAGTAATTCCTAAATCTAATCTTCTTCTTACAATATCTTTATTTAACATATAATTGACATTGAAGTATTTTCCATAATCTCTTAAAAAATCAATAAAGTTTAAATCTTTTGACCAATCATAGTTATTAACAACTTCAAATCCAAATATATCTTGTGCTTGTTTTTTTAAACAATCAAAATTATGTTGAACTTGTTCTTTAGTAATCATTGGTCGTTCAGTATCAGGTTTTGGATCACCAATTAATCCAGTCGCACCACCAACTAATAATATTGGATTATGACCTGCATCTTTTAATCTTTTACTAATTAAAAATGACGAGAAATGACCAATATGTAAACTGTCACCTGTAGGATCAGTTCCAATATAAAAAGTCATGCCACCTTTATTCAATTTTTCTTTTAATTCTGGAGAACTTTCATCTTTGATTAATCCTCTCCATACTAATTCTTCATAAATTCCCATAATTTCCTCCATTAAAATAAAAAAAGAATTCATCAAAGGACGAATTCTCGCGGTACCACCTTTATTTATGTATTATTACATACTCTCCTATTTTGATAACGATGTTTCCACCGTCTAAGCTTTTCACTTAGAAGCTCCAGAGTGTATTCATTATATCTATTGATCTATTTTCACCAACCATAGACTCTCTAAACAAATCAATATAACTACTTGTCTCTTTCATTGCTGTAATCTAATCATAAAAAATTTTATTAATAAAGTCAACCTTCTCAACTCGCATTTTTATTAATAAACGAAGGTGATGTTTTTGAATACACAATTTTTTGTGCTTGATATAAACTAAAATAGCCCGATAAAACATAGCCAAAAGCAACAACGATAGCAAATGGAACAAAGTTTAAACCACCAAACATTTCAATACCTAGCGCTAAACTTGTAACTGGACAGTTTACAACACAGCAAAACATCGAAACCAATCCTAATGATGCGCCAATATGAGGATCAATACCAATAATCATACCTATTGTATATCCAAGTGTCGCTCCAATAAAGAAAGTAGGAACAATTTCTCCTCCTTTAAATCCGCAGCCAATTGTAACCGCCGTAAAAATAGCCTTTAAAATAAAGTCATAATAATGAACGTTTTTTGTCATAGCATTTTCAACAATGTTCATTCCTGCACCCAAATAATCATGTCCAAAAAAGAAAACTAAAACTAATAAAATAAGTGATCCAACACATACTCTAAGATAAGCATTTTCAATCCATTTTTTAAACAACTTATGTCCATAATGCATCATAATAATGAAAATAATAGAAAAAAGTGCAATAAAAAACGAAAAAAACAATAACTTAAAAAAGCTCATCACATTGATATGAAGTAGTTTACTTATCTTAAACGACTCAGGATGACACCCAAAATAACGTGCCACCCCAGCAGCTATCAAACTACTGCACAAGCAAGGTACAAATGCAGCATAATAAAATATTCCAACACTGACTACTTCCATAGCAAATAAAGTTGCTGTAATAGGCATTCCAAATAATGCAGAGAAAACCGCTGACATACCACACATAATTAATATCGACATTTGTTTTTGATCAGCATGTATCATTTTTCCAAATGCAGTAGCAAGAGAGCCACCAATTTGTAAAGCAGCTCCTTCTCGTCCACTAGAACCACCAACCAAATGAGTAATCACTGTCGCTAAAAAAATAGCCGGTGCCAACAAAACAGGAACTTTATCTTGTTGACGAATAGATTTAATAATCGTATTTGTTCCAGGCTCGCATGCTAGATGAACACTGCGATATAAATACACAATCAAAATACCACCAAGTGGTAATAAATAAACAATCCATGCATTATCATTTCGAAATTCAGTTACATAATTAACCGACAAGCAAAAAGCCGCACCAACAACACCACATATTCCACCAAGAATAACAGCAACAAACAAACATCGTGTAATAAAAGACAAATTTTCTTTTAAGTCAGATAAAAATTGTTCTAAAAACATAATTTCCCCCTTATGTAAAAAACTTCTAAAAAATTAGAAGTTCTTTGTCGTCTTTCTTGGAATTCGCATATATGTAACAGGTACTTCTTTAGTATCAATTTCCTCATCATTTAAAATTTTAGTAAGTAATCTAACTGCTAATGCACCCATATCATAAACAGGAACATGAACAGAAGATAATGAAGGTCGACACATTGAAGCATAACTTGTATTCATGAGACCAATGACTTCCATATCATCAGGTATCATAATGTGATTATCAATTGCTGCATTAACAACAGCAACTGCTTCTTTATCGTATCCGCAAAATACTAAATCGTGTTTATGATTTTTGAAATATTCTAAAAATTGAGGATAACTTTTTTCATAATGAGTTGAAACTTTCATAACTTGCTTATCAAAATCAAATTGTAAATTATGTTTTTGATAGGCTTTTTCAATACCCATTATTAAATCATCGGATTTAATTAAATTTTGTTTAGGATTAACAAATAAAATATCATTTTTACCTTTTTCTAAATACCGATCAATAATTTCATAAGCAATTTGTTTAGCGTTAACATATATTGATCCTAAGTAGTCATTTGATGCTTGTGTACCAATAACAACAGTAGGAATTTTATATTTAGCCATGATATCAATTTCTTCTTGTAATTGATCATTGTTAAACAAAATAACACCATCCGCTCTTGATTTAACAATCTTTTCAGTTACTTCTTTAACAGCATTTTCATCTCCTAAATCGTCAGTCGTATACATGTTAATATTATAATCTAAATGACGTCCTGTATCACCGATACCACCAATCATATCTTTAACATGGGCAAATAAAGATTGCGGAAAGACAATCGCAATGGAAGTCGTTTTACTTGTTGCAAGTCCACGAGCCACTTCATTAGGTTTAAAATCTAGTTTTTCAATGACATCAAGTACTTTTTGTTTTGTTTTTTCACGAACAACAGATGATCCATTAATAACACGAGAAACAGTAGCAAGAGAGACCCCTGCCTCTCTTGCTACGTCATAAATAGTGACTTTTTTCATTAATCTTTTAAATCATCTAAGATAACATCAATTTCATCTTCAATGTTATCAATTCCTTCTTCAATTGCTTCAGAAAAATCATCTAAATCTTGTTCTTGAATTTTTGTTTTAACATCATTAACTGTAGTGCTAATTTGTTCACCAACTTTTGTTAAAGTATCTTTAACTGTTGCGTATTGTTCACTTTCTTGAGCTTTTTTTGCTAATTCATCTAATTTTGTTTTTAATTCATCTAGTTTTTCTTTAGTTGTATCTTTAAACTCATCTACATCAAATTCATCAATTGCTAATTTAATATCGTCAATTGTTTTATTAATTAATTCTTGATATTCTTCTTTTGACATATTTTTAGCTGTATTATAAGTTTCTTGCCCTTTTTCTTTAAGAGTCTTTCTTAGTTCACTCCCTTTTTTTGGAGCAAATAACATTCCAGCAACCGCACCTATACCTAGGGTTGCGATAAATCTACCTAATTTCATAATACCTCACCTTTCTTTTTATTTTTTTACAAAGCGTAAAATTGTTTTAATTGGATTAAATTTAGGTCTGTTAGGATCAAAGAACTTTGCTACTGTTTCTACAGGAGCATTAAGAAGATCTAATTTATAATTAACATCATCTAATATTTTATCTACCCTTTTTAACGTATCTTGAGCCATTTCAACAGTTTCCCCAGCTTGTTTTACTGTCACTGACGTTCTAAGTAATAAAATACCAAGACCAACCAATGCAAATGCACCTGATAAAATCAATACACAGTAACATATATCCATTGCACTCATAACAACACCTCAACTTTCTTATAAATTATACCATATTATTATTATTTTAAATAGTTTTTTTCATTTCAATGACTTTTTCTTCAAATTTGTAAATATCTTTACTACTCATAAATAAGAAAACGCATCCATTATATTGAGATAATTCTTTAGCTCCCGCTTCGTTTTCTTCAATAACCTTTGCACGAGGTAAATATTTTGCGATATCATAAATATCAATATCAATACCATCTTCGTGTTTTGCATTATCTGGAAAAGGTACAAAATATGGATGATCTGCTAAATCCATTGATGCAGCAAATTCTTTAGCAAATCTTGCGCCTCTTGAAAAACGATCTGGTTGGAATATCGCAACAATTTCCTTTCCTGGATAACGTACCCTTGTCGCTTCGATAACATATTTAATAGCTGTTGGATGATGAGCATAATCATCCACATAAATGTTATTTCCATCTTCAGTTACTGTATAACGACGCTTTGTTCCTTTGAATGTTTGTAATTTATTTAAAATATAATCGTAACTCATATTTTCTAAGTAACCTAAAGTAATAATAGCTAATGAGTTATATAACATATGCATTCCATATAATGGTATGTTAAAATGTCCAAATAATTCTTGATGAATATAAACATCAAACGATAAACCTTTAACTGTATCTACTACATTGACAGCACGAACATCATTGTTTTCACCCAGACCAAAACGCATAACACGTTTTTTAAAGTGAATTTTTTTAATATTTGGATCATCACCCCAAACAATTACCGTATCTTTAACTTGATTCGCAAATTTTTCAAAGGATTGAATATAACGTTCAAGATTACCAAAATAATCAACATGATCTAATTCAATATTATTAATAATAGCATAGTTAGGATAATAATTTAAAAAATGATCTTGGAATTCACATGATTCTGCAATAAAATATTTGCTATCTTTTTGACCATGTCCAGTTCCGTCACCAATTAATACTGATGTTTTATCAAAATCTTCAAATAAATGATAAGCCATCCCTGTTGTTGTCGTTTTACCATGCGTTCCTGCAACTGAAATAGAAATATAATTTTCCATAAATTGTCCTAAAAACTCAAAATAACGATAACATGTCACATTTGGATTAGCTAATGCTGCTTTTACTTCAACATTCGTTTCATCAAAAGCATTACCGATAATAACTGTATAGCCATCTTTAATATTATTCGCATCAAATGAATAAATTGGAATGTTTCTCTTTCTTAATTCATCTTCAATAAAAATATATTTATCAATATCACTACCACAAACTTCGTTTCCTAATTCATAAAGAATGGTTGCTAGTGGAGCCATCCCTGAACCTTTAATTCCTATAAAATAATACATAATGTCACCTCACACAATATTTTACCATAAATCAAAAAAAATGTATTCTTGATATAAAAATTAGTCTTTATTTTTTAAATAAAATTTTAATCAAAAAGCGAGTTTCCTCGCTTTTTAGATAATTTGTACATCTTTTGTATAACTATTTAAAACACGACATCCATCTTTTGTTACAAGCACTAAATCTTCTACCCTAACACCAAATTGTCCTTCTAAATAAACTCCTGGTTCAATAGAAAAAATCATACCTTCTTCAACTTCCATTTCAAATTGTGAAGAAACATCTCCATACTCATGAACGTCTCTTCCAATAAAATGTCCTAAACGGTGATTAAATTGTTTTCCATACCCTGCTTCACTGATAAGATCTCTAGCAACCTTATCAATTTCACAAAGCTTTACTCCCGGTTTAATCATTGCTTCAGCAGCTTCATTAGCTTTTTTTACTAAATCATAAACTTCTAATGCTTGTTCACTAATTTGCTTATAAAACACTGTTCTGGTCATATCAGAGCAATATCCTTTATATTTACATCCCATATCAATAATAATACTATCTCCAGGTTGTAAACGAGAATCATCATTACCATGATGTGGATTGGCACCATTTTTACCAAAGGCAACAATGGGTTCAAAGCTGTTTCCTTCAGCGCCATATTTACGATAAATATCTGGTAATTGTTCTGCAACTTGTTCCTCTGTTAAATCTTGACTACATAATTCAATAACATCATTCATTGCTAAATCATTAATGCGACTTGCTTCAATCATCAATTCTTGTTCTTGTTCATCCTTTTTCATACGCACTAAATCAACACAAGGTGAAGCATTAATATATTTTATATGTGGTAATTTCTTTTGTAATGCTAATAAAAATTTTGCTGGCCATGTTTTATCAATTCCAATACGTTTAGGCTGATTCATATGATCAACTATTGTTTGCACAGCATCATCACTATCACTATGCCACACTATTTCTACGCCTAGATTATCTTCCACAAAGAATAAATTATTTAAGAATAATTTATGATCTCCATTTTTTCCTAACATTAAAACATACATTCTTTCACCAGGATGGTTTTGATAATCCAAACAATAATCAATAGATTCTGGATCACTAATTAGAAAATAATCTAAATCAGCTTCCTTCATTAATTCAAGAATATTTTCAACTCTATTCATTTTCATCTTTAGTCACCTCTATTCCTAATTCTTCTAATTGAACTTGGTCTACTTTATTTGGTGCTTTTGACATTGGACAAGTTGCACTCGCATTTTTAGGGAATGCAATAACATCTCTAATTGAATCACTACCAGTAAGCAACATTGCTAGACGGTCTAACCCTAAAGCAAAACCACCATGAGGAGGTGTTCCGTATTTTAAAGCTTCCACAAACCATCCAAACTTATTTTCAATTTGTTCTGGTGTTAAACTTAATGCTTTAAATGCTCTTTCTTGAAGATCTTGTTCATAAATACGTTGAGATCCTCCACCTAATTCATAACCATTTAATACAATATCGTATGCATCAGCTAAACAATGAGCAGGATCACTATCTATCTTATCAATATCACTATCTTTAGGACGTGTAAATGGATGATGCATTGCATAATATCTTTGTGTTTCATCATCATATTCAAACATAGGGAAATCAACAACCCATAATAAACCTAATTCTTGAGGATCATATAATTTTAATTCTTTACCTAAATGATTACGTAAAGCGGCTAATGCATCACATACAACTGTATATTTAACATCACTTACAAATAATAATAAGTCATTATCTTCACCATTCATCGTATCTAATAATCTTGTAAGTTGTTCTTCATTAAAGAATTTAACAATTGGACCTTCTGCTTTACCATTAACCACTTTCATCCAGGCAAGACCTTTGGCTTTATATGTTTTTGCTAAATCTGTCAACTTATCAATCTTTTTACGAGAATATTGATCAGCTGCATTTTTAACATTTATTCCTTTAACATATCCCTTATTATCTAAAGCATTTTTAAAAACCATAAAATCAACATCTTTAACAGTTTCATTTAAATTTACAAGTTTCATATCAAAACGAATATCAGGCTTATCAATACCGTAAGTTTCCATAGCATCATGCCATGTCATACGTGGTAAAGGTAATTTAACATCTATTCCTTTAACATCTTTGATAACTTGAGCCACCATTTGTTCACCAATTGAAATAATTTCATCGGTGTTCATAAAACTCATTTCTACGTCGACTTGTGTAAATTCTGGTTGACGATCTGCTCTTAAATCTTCATCTCTAAAACAACGTGCGATTTGATAATATCTTTCAAATCCAGCAACCATCAACAATTGTTTAAATAATTGTGGAGATTGAGGTAAAGCATAGAACTCTCCATTATGTACTCTAGAAGGAACTAAAAAATCTCTTGCTCCTTCTGGTGTTGAACGATTTAAATAAGGTGTTTCAATATCAATAAAATCATGTTCATCTAAGAAGTGACGTATACTACGTGTAATCTGATGACGTGTCATAATTTTATTTTGCATCACCGGTCTTCTTAAATCTAAATAACGATATTGCATTCTGGCATCTTCGCTTGCATCAGTTTCATCAGTTGTATAAATAGGTGTCACATTAGCAGTGTTGATAATATCAATTTGTGATGCTTCAATTTCAATGTCTCCAGTAGGCATTTGTGGATTCTTACTAGATCTTTCAACAACTTTACCTTTAACATGTAAAATGTATTCATTTTTAATTTCTTTAGTAATTTCCATTGATTCATTAACAATAATTTGTGTAATACCATATCGATCTCTTAAATCAATAAAAACTAATGATCCTAAATTCCTTTTTTTAGCAACCCATCCTTTTAATTCAACGGTTTCGCCAACATTATCAATTCTTAATTCACCATTATTATGTGTTCTATTCATGTTCATGTCCTCCTGACATATGATTTTCAATATATGCAACAATATTTTCTAATGGAACTTCATCTTGAGTATGTGAATGATTACATTTCATATTGACTACTTCTTTTTGAACTTCTTCATCCCCAATAATCATTGAAAAATGAGCGTGATAACGATCTGCAGATTTAAATTGTCCTTTTAATCCTCGATCACATTGATCCATATCACAAGTAAATCCATTAGCTCTTAACATTGCAATAATTTGTACAGCTAAATCTTTAGCTTCACTACCTAAAGGCATAATATAAACATCTAATCCGTCTTCATCATCATCTTGATCATCATCTAAAGCTAATAATAATCTTTCCATTCCAAACGCAAATCCTACACCTGGAGTAGCCGGTCCACCTAACTCTTCAACTAAGCCATTATAACGACCACCACCTCCAACAGTAGCACCAGCGCCTAATTTTGGATCATCAGAGATGATTTCAAATACAGTATGTGAGTAGTAATCTAAACCTCTAACTAAGTTTGTATCAACAACATAATCAATTTCCAAATCATCTAATAAAGAACAAACTTTATCAAAATGTGCTTTAGCATGGTCACTTAAATAATCAATTGTTTTAGGTGCTGATTGCATGGCAGGATTTTTAGCATCTACTTTACAATCTAAAATACGTAAAGGATTTTTATCAAATCTTGCTTTACAATCAGAACATAACTGGTCTAATACTGGAGCAAAATGATCTTTTAAAGCTTGACGATAAGCATCTCTTGATTGATCATCTCCTAAAGAATTAATGTGTAAAGTTACATTTTTAATTCCTAATGCTTCTACAACAGTAACAGCCATTAACATACATTCTACATCTACATATGGTGATTCTACACCTAACATTTCAACACCATATTGATGAAATTGTCTTTGACGTCCATTTTGTGGACGTTCATACCTAAACATTGGTCCCATATAATAAACTTTTTGTAGTTTTTCAGGTAATCCATACATTTTATTTTCAACGTATGCTCTTGCAATTCCTGCAGTTCCTTCAGGACGAAGTGAAAGCATTCTTCCTTTTTTATCAGCAAAAGTATACATCTCTTTAGAAACAACATCTGTTGTATCACCAACTGCACGATTAAACAATTCTGCATGCTCAAAAATCGGTGTTCTCATTTCTTTTACATTATAATTTGCACTAATTGTTCTTAACAATTGTTCTAACTTAATCCATTTACCAGACTTTTCAGGTAAAATATCTACTGTACCTCTTGGTGCACTATATGCCATAAATTTTCCTCCTTAAAATATAAAAACGTCCTTCAATAAGGACGTTTTTAACGCGGTACCACCTTAATTCGTATTTTCATACGCTCTTATATCTTAACGCGATTAACGTTTGCTTCTACTTACTTCAAAGCAACTCCTCCCAAGTGTCCCACGATTCTATCATCAATGTTTTCACCAGCCACATTGTCTCTATTTTCAAGATATCGTTTAATCTTGTTCAACGGATTAACATGATTATATTAAATTATCATTAAAAAATCAATCACAATCAAAAATAAATTCTATTTTTAATGGATAACTCTTCTAATTGTATAAATACCTTGAATACGATCTAGATTGTCAATTGCTTGTTGCAAATGTTCCGCATCATCAACAGCAATCTTAACCTTAATAATTGCTTTAATATCCTCACTTACATCTGCATGAATATTTAAAATATTAATTTTCATTTGTCCAAGCGATGTAATAATATCATTTAATAAATTCGTTCTATCTAAAGCATCAATTTCCAAATCAGCATTAAATTTCATTGTTGAAACAGATGCAAAATCCCAATAGACATCAATTAAACGATTTTTAATATCTGGTTGATTAACATTAGGACAATCTTTTCGGTGAACTTTAATTCCTTGCCCTTGTGAAACATAACCTACAATTTGATCACCGGGGATTGGATTACAACATTTCGATAATTGAATTTTTAATCCTGTTACTCCCTTAACAACAACACCTTGACTAGATGACGATTTTTGTTGTTTATTGATGACTTCATTATTTTTTTGTAACATCTTTGATAAATTATCAAAGAAGCCTGTTTTTTTAGGATTCACTTTTTCTAATAAAGTCATAACTGATAATGATTTTTTACCCACAAAATATAAAATATCATCAAAACTTCTTGCTCCAAAGGAACCTAAATATGTTTTATATGTTTCAGAATCCATGAATTTCTTTTCATCTAATCCACGTTTTTTTAATTCTTCTTTTAATAGTTTTCGACCTTCTTCTATTGTATCTTTACGTGTTTCAGCTTCTTTATTGGCTAAAAACTGTCTTATTTTATTACGTGCTCCTGCAGTACGTACAAATTTCAACCAATCTTCGCTAGGACCTGCACTTTGTTTATTTGTTTTAATCTCACAAACATCACCTGTATTTAATTGGGTATCAATAGGTACCATGACATTATTAACAATGGCCCCAACAGTATGATGTCCTACTTCAGTATGAATACGATAAGCAAAGTCTACTGGAGTGGAACCGTTCGGTAACTCTACAATTTTACCTTGTGGTGTAAGAACATAAACATTTGC
The DNA here is from genome assembly GCF_003475785.1 of Coprobacillus sp. AF33-1AC. NCBI lineage: Bacteria > Bacillati > Bacillota > Erysipelotrichia > Erysipelotrichales > Coprobacillaceae > Coprobacillus > Coprobacillus sp. AF33-1AC. The sequence goes on from NZ_QRQB01000004.1 coordinate 41,113, forward strand.
TTCAAAAATATCTCTTCTTAAAGAATCATAATATTCTTTAGCATCACCATCTTTAAAATCATCAGAAATAGAAATAAACTCTCTTAACCACTGTAGCTTTTCACCAATTTCTTTTTGTTCAGCTTTAGCTGAATAGCCTTTACCTTCTTTATAACGCCAATGAGCCGCAACCCCTAATTCAGCAAGTTCATCCATTTCTTCAGTACGTATTTGTACTTCAAATGTATTGCCATCCTCACCAATAACTGATGTATGCAAAGATTGATACATATTGGGTTTAGGCATCGCAATATAGTCTTTAAAGCGACCAGGAATTGGGCGATAGTGATCGTGAATCAATCCTAAAACACTGTAGCAATCTAACTTATTTTTTAAAATGATACGAATAGCATAAAGATCATAGAGTTCATCAAATCTTTTATGCTTTTTAAACATTTTTTTATAAATGCTATAGATTGATTTAGCACGTCCCATTATACGATAAGAATAATGATTATCATCCAATAATTGTTTTACATGAGCCATCATTTTATCGACTGATTCTTTTCTTTCTTCTTCTTTATTTTTTAATAAAGTCGCAATTTCTTGATACGCTAATGGATCAAGATACGATAAAGCAAGATCTTCTAATTCAGTCTTAATATCGCTTAACCCTAAACGATGGGCAATCGGCGTATAAACTTCTAACGTTTCTCTTGATATTCTTTTTTGTTTATCAGGTCGCATATATTGCAAAGTACGCATATTATGCAAACGATCCGCAAACTTAATTAAAATAACTCGAATATCTTTAGCCATGGCAATATAAATTTTTCGATGATTTTCAGCATAAACATCAGCTTCATCTTTAAATGGCATTTTATTAATTTTAGTAACGCCTTCTACTAGGGTCGTAATTTCTTCACCAAAATTTTCAACCATTTCTTCACGACTTACATCACAATCTTCCATGACATCATGTAATAAGCCAGCAGCGATAGTACTTGGTCCTGTTTGTAGTGTAGCAAGAATATATGCAACCCAAATTAAATGAATTGTATAAGGTTCCCCACTTTTTCTTTTTTGACCTGCATGTTTATCCATAATAAAATCATAGGCTTTATGAATCAGTTTTAAACTGTCTTCATTTTTAATGTAAGTTGTACAAACATCTAATACATCATCAATTGTGATTTTATCTCCCGCTTTTTTATAATCATTCATGATCCCACCCCCTGATATGATAAAAGAGAGTGACCCTCTCTTTTAATACTTTAATAAAGAATAAACTGGATAATCTTTTAACTTATTTCTTCCATCCAATCCTTCTAGTTCAATTAAAAAAACAATACCAACAACTTCACCTTTAAGTTTTTCAACCAACTTGATAGCAGCCTCTACTGTTCCACCTGTAGCTAATAAATCATCAATAATAACAACTTTTTGTCCAGGTTGAATACTATCGCTATGAATTTGAATTTCATTTTTACCATATTCCAAATCATAGCTTTCACTAATGACTTCTCTTGGTAATTTATGAGGTTTTCTTACAGGAACAAATCCTGCATTTAATTCATAAGCAACTGGACATCCAAATAAAAATCCTCTTGCTTCTGGAGAAGCAATTAAATCAACATCTTGATTTAAAGATTGTATCCAATCTTTCATTTGCTTAATTGACTCATGATAAGCTTCTTTGTTTTGCATTAAAGGTGTAATATCTCTAAAAATGATCCCTGGTTCTGGAAAATCAGGAATACTAGCGATATATTGTTTTAAATCCATAATGACTCCTCCTACTCATTTATTATAACAAAAATTATAATTGAAGAAAACTATTTAATATCTTCTAAAATCATATTGATTGATTCTGTATTTAAATATTTATTAATCTTCAATTTGCCATAAATTTGTACTTCTTTTTTATTTTTAAATTCATCAATACAAGGACAGTGAAAATAAAGAGCCTGCATATTACAATGAGGAAGTTGTAAATCAAAACGCAAATGTTGTCCTTGACCTAAAAGACGAGTTTGACTTACTGGAACATGTTTTAACATAAAAGTCGTTTCTTCATTTCCTTGACCTTGAGGTTCCAATATACTCAATTGTTTAACAGCAGATAATGAAATATCATCTAAAGATACTTCTAACGCTTCTTTTCTTTCTTCAATATCCTGTCCATATTTTTCAATATAACGAGCAATATCTTCTTTAAATTGAGTCACATCCTCCTTAGCAACAGAAAAACCACCCGCTAAAGCATGACCACCGTACTGTAATAAATCATCACTTAAAGTATTAAGGATTTTATTAAGTGGCAGTTCCTTTATGCTACGCGCACTTCCACGATAGCACTGACGAACTTGATCATAAGTCATGACAAAACTTGGCTTACGATACTGGCTCGTATATTTTCCTGCCACCAATCCAACAATCCCTTCTTGAATATCTTGATCATAAACATAGAGAAATGGAGCATCTTCGTTGTTTTTTAAAACATTTTTATATTGTTTATTTGTTAAATTTCTGCGATCATTATTAATTCTCATTGCAGCATTACTCATTTTTAAGATAAAATCACGATCACAATTCTTTAAAAAATATTTAACCAAATGATTAGGATGAATAAAATGTGGTAATCGACCAAAAGAATTGATTTTAGGTGCAATAATAAACCCAATAGAAGTCATATCATATACCCTGTTTTCACCTAATAATAAATCTAATTGAAGATAATGTTCTTGATTCATAAATTGAAATGCTCTTTTAACTAAAGAACGATTTTCATCAAGTAAAGGCATCATATCACTAATTGTTGTAATTGCCGCAAGACAGTAAAGATACTTATCATGTTTTCCTAAAAGAGCACTTGCTAATTTATACGCAATAAAACCACCACTAATTTCTTTAAATGGGTATTCTGGTGACATTTTAGGATGAATAATCGCAAAAGCATCAGGTAATTCGTCATAATCATGATGATCACTAACAATAACATCTACTCCTAATTCATTAGCCAGTTCAATTGCTTCATGTGATCTAATTCCATTGTCAACAGTAATAATTAACTTATACCCTTTATCATATATTTCTTGTACTTTTTGTTTATTAAGTCCATAACCATCATCACTGCGATGAGGAATATGATAGCCCACTTTCTTACCCAACATTGAAAATGCTTGTACTAAAATAGCTGTAGCCAAAATGCCGTCACAATCATAATCTCCATAAATACAGATATTTTCATTTTGTTCAATGGCTTCCTTAATACGTTCTAAAGCCATTTCTCCTTCAAGAAACAATGAAAAATCATGGTAAATAAGTCTCGGAGACAACAATGATTGTACATCTTCTTCATCAAATCCTTTACTATCGATAACCTTAGCTAATAAGGAATGGATTGAAAATTGTTGCATATAGTGTTTATAGTTATGACTTTCTATTATATTCCAATTCATAATTTAACTCCTTTAATAAAAAAATAGTTGCAAAGCAACTATTTTGAAATAAGATCCTGGAATGCATCTATATTCAATTGAGATGCCTCTTTAACCACTTGAACACTTAAATAATCAAATAATTCAGAAAATTCTAAACCAACAATATCATCGACTAATGTGCACATTGGTAAAGATGTTTTATTCTTCCACTTTACATTAAATAAGTAATCTTTTATTTGTTTTTCAGAGATATTATGAATGTCTTGTTTTCTAAATTCGCGTGTTTTTAATTTTATCAAGAAATTCAAATCGTATTTGGTAAAACGAGAATCGTTCTCACTCACTTAATATCCCCTCCATTCGTACCTTTCTATTATAAATGAAAATTCGACATAAAGGAAGTCTTTTATGAAAAGAAAACTGATCAATTCATTTCTTATTCTTTCTGTAAGCTCTGCCATATCAAAAATATTTTCAATAGCTAACAGAATGATGTTATCAAGACTTATCTCTCAAGAAGCCATGACTCTTTATCTACTCATTATTCCTACATTATCTTTATGTATTACTTTAGGACAATTTGGCATCCCCTCTGCTGTATTTAGACTAGTTAGTCATCCAAAATATAATCGCTTTAAAGTTGTTATAAGTGCTTTCATTTTAAGTATTTTTACCGTTAGCATCATTTGTTTAACACTTTTTTTTTCTAGTCACTATATAGCCTATCACTTATTAAAAAACAGTTTAGCTTTCTATCCTATTTTATCATTAATCCTCTTTATTCCCTTAGTCAGTATCAGTGGTATCATTAAAAGTTTTTACTTAGGAAAGGGACATTTATACATTATCGCAAAAGCACAAATCATTGAAGAAGTAAGCCGTTTGCTTTTTACTTATTTCATTTTAGTTCGTCCCCTTTCATATGATCTTGTATTTACTGTTACAGTTATTTATTTATCAATGAGTATTGGTGAATTAACATCTATTATCTATATGTTAGTAAAACTTAAAGAAAAGTATTCTTGTCCGTATCCTATTACTTATGAAAAAAGTCTATCTAGAGAAATACTTAATATTTCTCTACCCCTTACAGGGTCTCGATTATATCATTGTTTTGTAAATTTCTTAGAGCCTGTAACTTTAATATTTGTTTTAACATCCTTGGGTTTTAATCAACACACCATTCACCATCAATACGCAATTATGTCAGGTTATGTTGTTTCTTTGCTTGTTACACCTACTTTTTTTACAACTGTTATTTATCGGTTATACTTACCAATTGCCCAAAAAGATTTATATTACAAAAAACATAGTACTTTAAAGCATCTCTATTTAGCCTTATTTTGTTCATTTTTAATTAGCATCCCTTTCACTTGTGCCTTTTATTTTTTTCCAAAAACATGTCTATCAATTATTTATAACACCACACAGGGATATCGAGAACTCAAATATATGTGTATTCCTTTTACTCTATTTTATTTACAGACCCCTTTTTCTGTAATTTTACATGCTCAAAATAAAAACAAGGAAATGTTTATCATCTCCTTGTTAGAATGCACTTTAGAAATTATTTTAACATACTTGTTGTCATATGTTTATTATACCCACAGCGTTTTAGTAAGCTTATTATTTGGTTTATTGCTTACTTTATTGATTAGTGGATTTCTATGTTTTTTCTCGTTAAAAAAATTAGATTGTTTTTAACCAATTGCCAAAAAGTGTTAATCCTTTTTTAACTGTTTGTGGATTATTGGCTAATCCAAAACGTAAATGATACTCTAAGTCAAAACATGCTCCAGGTACAAAAAATACACCTGTATCTTGTTGTAACTTTTCCGCCAGAACAGCCGAAGGTATATCAAGATGATATTTTAAAAAACATACTGTTCCATGATCAGGAATAACACAACTAACCAAAGGATTATCTTTAAGCCATGATTTAAAATACTTTTTATTCTCTTGGATAATTGACTTATTGCGTTCAATAATTTGGTCATAATGTTGAAATACGACACACGCTAAATAGTCGCTTAATGAACCACTACTGATAATATGATAATCTCTTCTTTCATTAATCATTTTGATAAGATTTTTATCAGGTGTTTTTATCCAACCGATACGCAATCCTGCCGCAGATAATATTTTCGATATTCCTGCAGTGGAAATTCCTTTTTCATAAATATCACTGATAGAAACTTCGTTTTCACCTAAGCCACGATATGCTTCATCACAAAAAATATATAAATCATGTTTACGTGCAAGCACCACTAATTTTTCTAAAAAAGTTTTATCAAAAGTTGTACCAGTAGGATTATTAGGTGTTGTTAAACAAATCATTTTCGTTTTTGGTTTAATCAACTTTTCAAATTCATAAATAGATGGAAGCCAATCGTTTTCTTCTTTTAAATTGACAAAATCAACAGAAACACCTAAAGATTGAGGAAAACTGTATATCTGTTGATATGTTGGTGTGATGGTAATGATATGATCTTGTGGTTCTAATAAAGAAATAAGTACAAGTTCATTAGCATTAATACCACCATGAGTAATAGCAATTTGATCATCATCACCAGTTTGATATAGTTTCAAAATACCTTGCTTTAACTGATGTGATCCTTCTATTGGTCCATAATCCAACTTCATATTCAAAATATCTTGAATTTTAGTTTCTTTATCTTGAGAAAAATTTAATAGTTCATCAAGCGTTAATGATTGAGCACAAGCATCTGCTAAATTATATAAGCAATTATTTTCATGCAGAGTCATCCATGTCTCTGCTTTAAAGTTATCAATTTTCATTAATGCATAACCTTTTTCAAGAAGTCTTGAGCTCTTTGACTTTTAGGATGGCTAAAGAATTCTTCAGCATCATTTTCTTCGACAATCTTACCACTTTCAAGGAAGATAACACGATCAGCAACAGTTCGAGCAAATCCCATTTCGTGAGTGACAACAATCATTGTCATCCCCTCTTTAGCAAGTTGTTGCATAACTTCCAATACTTCAATAACCATTTCTGGATCAAGGGCACTAGTTGGTTCATCAAATAACATGACCTCTGGTTTCATACATAAAGCTCTTGCAATGGCAACCCTTTGTTTTTGACCACCAGATAGCTTATTAGGGTATTCATTTTGTTTATCTAACAGACCTACTCTATCTAAGTATTTTCTTGCCATTTCTTGTGCTTTTTGTTCGTCTTCATGAAGGACTTGTACTTGTGCGAGTGTTAAATTTTCTAAAACTGTTTTATGAGGAAATAAATTGAAATGTTGGAAAACAAATCCCATCTTTCTTAATAATTGAGGATAAGTTTCTTTGTTATTTTCATCAAATAATTGATTATCAATATAAACTGAACCTGATTCAGGTTTTTCTAAACCAATTATACATCTTAACACTGTACTTTTCCCAGACCCTGATGGTCCAATCAAAGCCACGATTTCACCTTTTTTTATTTCTAGTGATACATCATCTACAGCTTTTAAATCTTTAAATTTTTTTACAATATGTTCTACTTTAATCACTGATTGCAAACCTTCTTTCTACTCTACGTGCAAGATAAGATGTAGCTAGTGTCATAATTAAATAAAGCACTGCAGACATCAATAATGGTGGAATTAAATTAAAAGTATTCGCCCCTAAAATTTGAGCAGAATATAATAATTCGGTCGCTCCTAAAACAGAAATTAAAGAAGAATCTTTAATTAATGTAATAAATTCACTCACGATTGGTGGAATAATTCTTTTAAAAGCTTGTGGTAAAATGACTAATTTCATCGTTTGACCATAACTTAATCCTAATACTTTACATGCTTCCCATTGTCCTTTATCAACACCATTAATTCCACTACGAATAAGTTCAGTAGAATAAGCACCACTATTAATACTCATAGCCACGGCACCACAAATATAAGGATCAGGAATAAATCTTTGACCAGTAAATGATCTCATCATTACTGGAAAAGCAATGTATAAAAACAATATTTGTAATAACATTGGTGTTCCACGAATAAGTTCAACATAGATATTACCAATAATACGTAAAATACGATGTTTTGAAATTTTTGCTGCTGCACCTAATATTCCAAAAATAAGTCCAAAAAATAAAGCACAAGCGGCTAGTAATAAAGATTTACCAGCCCCTTGTAATAAGAATAATAGATTGTCAGTAGTCATAAAGTTAACTAATGCACTCACAATTATGCTCCCCACTTTGTTTTTAAATCTTGATATTTGTCAGATTTAATAAATTCTTTTAATGCTTTATTAATATCTTTCATTAAATCTTCATTTCCTTTTTTAGCAAGAATTAAGTTTTCTTCTTGTAATAAAGTTTCATCTAACATTCTAAATCCAGCTTCTTTTACATAGTTTTTAGCTACTGCTTCATCTAAGATAACAGCATCAATTCCACCAGAATTTAATGTTTCAATTAATACTTTAATATCTTTAACAGATTTAACATTTGCATTTTTAATATCTTTAGCAACTGATTCACCTGTAGTAGCAAGTTGAGCTCCAATGTTTTTACCTTCTAAATCAGCAGCAGTTTGAATAGAACTATCTTTTGCTACTAAAGCAACTTGTTTAGAATCATTATATTTATTTGACCAAATTACATTTTTCCAATCTTTATGATAAGTAAATCCAGAAATACCTAAATCAATTTGATCAGAAGTAATACTTGTAGAAATTGTATCAAAAGACATTTTTTTGAATTTATAAGAATAATTTCCACCATTTTTATTCATGATTTTAAATAATTCCTTTGTCATATCAACATCAAATCCAACCATTTTGCTTCCATCTAATGATTCATAAGGTGGATAATCAGGAGAAATACCAACTAAAACTTCTTGTTTCCCTCCACTGCTTGCACATCCGGCAACTGTTACTGCCATGATACAAACTAATAATAACTTCATTAATTTTTTCATACTTTTCCCTCATCTTTCTAACTCAATGTAATAAAAAATCTCTTAGCCTAAGCTAAGAGACGAAATATCCGCGGTACCACTCTTATTGGTATGAAATCATACCCTCCTCACCAGTAAAGCCGGTTTGCTTGTTATCCTATGTATTCAGATAACCCTCTCCAAAGTGCGCTTCATTCTATCAACTATACTAACCTTCCACCACCGTTAGCTCGCTATCATATTCTTTAGAATTACTCTCTTTTTCATTGAGTTTATTTATATACCTGTATTATAGATGATATTCATCTTTTGTCAACATTATATAACATTTTTATTTATTTCTTTGATAAAACTTTATCATTAAATTCATTAACATAATTTATGGCTTTTTCTAACATAGGATTAAAACTCTCAAGCTGTTCAATCACTTCATCTAAGTCTTCATTAGTTTGTTTAATTTGATCTTTTACTTCTTGGTTAGATTTAATAATACTGTTCTTTTTTTCTTGTGATTTTAAAATAAACATGCATCCTAACCATAGCAATAAAAAAATGCCTACAATCATCAATATGTATTTAATTATTGTCATCTTTTACCTCCTAATCAATCCATCCAAAATGTTTACATGCATATTCAATGCCATCATCATCATTTCTTTTAGTAACAAATGTCGCTATTTCTTTAAGTTCATCTTTAGCATTACCCATTGCAATAGATATAGGTGCTTGCTTGATCATTGAATAATCATTGTGCCCATCACCAAAAACAACGATATCCTCTTTATTACCACCAATCATTTCAATCATATCTAAAATACCTTGATATTTATCAGTTGGTTCAACAATAAGATGATCACCAAAATAACGCATATGATCCAACCCATTAAGATGTTCTAATTGCTTTTCTTGTTTTTCACTAAGATAGATAAAAATTTTAAATATCTCTTTTACATGATGAAAATCAAGTTCTGGGTCATATTTTAATTGACCATGTATTTGGCAATTTAAAACAGAAGATGTATTAGAATAAAGAACTGGACTATTGTCTAATACAACTGCGTAAGGCAACTGTTTATTAATACATTCATCAATTAAAGTTACTGCCTTATTAGAATCAAGTGGCTTAATATATTTTACTTTACCATTTAAAGTAATTCCATTACCACCATCCGTCACTAAATTATCAATTTTAGACAATTGTGCAAATTCTTTAGCCATCCATTGAGCACGTCCAGTAGCTATCGCAACAAAATGTCCATTTTGGCGAAGTTTATCTAATGTTCTAAAAGTACTATCCAGTATCTTCCCTCCTGGATTAGAATCCGTTAAAGTTCCATCAATATCAAAAAATAAATATTTTTTACTCATTAAGTATCACCTCATTGTATTTATTATATAACATATTTCTATAAATGGTCAGTTGTTTTAAACTGCATTTTATACAGTCTTGCATATTCACCGTTTAATTTCATTAAATCATCATGACTACCTTGTTCGCTTATCCCATCATGCGTTAAAACACATATTCTTTTAGCATTTTTTATTGTTGATAGGCGATGTGCAATGACAAATGTTGTCCTATTTTTAGCTAATTTTTCAAGCGATTCTTGAACAATTCTTTCACTTTCATTATCAAGCGCACTCGTTGCCTCATCAAAAATTAAAATTGGCGGATTTTTTAAAAACACTCTGGCTATCGATAATCTTTGTTTTTGTCCACCTGATAATTTAACTCCTCTTTGCCCACAATCAGTATCATATCCTTGTGGTAACTGCATAATAAAATCATGAGCATTCGCTTTTTTGGCTGCTTCTATACATTCTTGATCACTAGCATTTAGATTACCATAACGAATATTATCAAGAATTGTACCATTAAATAAATAAACATCCTGCTGAACGATACCAATGTTATTTCTTAAAGATGATAGTGTTACATTTTGAATATCTTGATTATCAATGAAAACATGCCCACTTGTTGGCTCATAGAATCTTGGAAGCAATGAACAAATTGTTGTTTTCCCGGCTCCAGAAGACCCAACAAAGGCAACATATTCTCCTGCTTGAATATCTAAATTAATATTTTTTAAAACATAAGGTGTTTGATTATTGTAACGGAAACTCACATGATCAAAGCTTACTTTTCCTTTTACATTTGTTAAAGCAACAGCATCTTTTTTTTCTTTAATATCCGGCTCGATTTCCATCATTTCCATAAAACGTTCAAATCCGGTAATCCCCTCTTGAAATTGTTCAGTAAAGTTTAATAATTTTTTAACTGGGTCAATTAAGTTAGTAATATACAATAAAAAAGCAATCAAATCCGCTGTCGTAATAGCATGATGAGAAATAAATAAAGTTCCAAAAAAGATAACTGTAATTGTAATGAGGCTTGTAAACATTGTTAATCCGGCATTATATTTTCCCATATAGTAATAACTATTTCGTTTACTTTCCACGTAGCGATTATTTTCAACATCAAAACGTTTCATTTCATCCTTTTCATTAGCAAAGCTTTTTACAACCCGAATTCCTGATAAATTATCTTCTATCTTGGCATTAATATCACCTATTCGTTGTCTATTTCTTTTAAACGCTCTTTTCATTTTGATATTATAGAACCAGGCAAAGCCAAACATAATAGGTACAAATAAAAAGATAATTAGCGTCAATTTTAAATCAATTGTTGATAAAATGATAAAACTACCCACAAATTTAATAATTGAAATCACAATATCTTCTGGACCATGATGATAAAGTTCTGTTAAAGAAAACAAATCATTAGTAAGTCTCGACATTAACTGTCCTGTTTTTTGTTCATCATAAAAAGAAAAAGATAATTTTTGATAATGTTCAAATAATTCATTACGTAAATCTCTTTCCATATACGTCCCCATTACATGCCCCATGTAACCTATAAAATAATTACATGCATATTCTACAAATACCAGCATAAGCATAATAATACCTAACTTATATATAAGTTGTATATCAACGATTTTTTGTACTAAAACAACTCCCGTTATATAACGTGTTACTAAGGGAAAAATAAGTGTAATTCCTGCTGCAACAATAGCACAAAACATATCTGCAAAAAATAACTTTAAATAGGGTTTGTAGTATGAAAAAAATTTATTCCATCTTCCTTGCATCATTTCACATCCTTTTTTGTCATTGTGTCATAAATGTAAAATAAATTCAATTAAATCATTTAAAGGAGCATCGCCATGCTTTATCAAATTTTACACATCATTCTTGGTTTAGGACTCTTTTTATTTGGTATTGAGTATATGTCTCAAGGTATTCAGGCTTTCTCTCAAAAAAGAGTAAAACAAATCATTGAAAATTATGTTTCTTCTCCTATAAAAGGCATTGTTATTGGTACTCTTACTACCGCAGTAATTCAATCAAGTTCTGCTATTACTTCCTTAGTTATCACTCTAATCAAAGCCAATACAATGACTTTAAATCAAGCAGTTGGAATTATTGTTGGTGCAAATATCGGTACAACAATGACTGCCTTTATTGTAAGTTTACAAATTGAAAACTTATCCATCTATTTTATGATTATCGGTTCATTTCTTATCTTTATTTCTAAATATCAAAAAATAAGTTTAATAGGACAAATTTGTTTTGGTTTTGGTTGTTTGTTTTATGGTTTAGAAATAATGAATCTCTATTTAGCACCTCTTGCTCATACATCCTTCTTTCATGAGATAATACTTATCTTGTCCAAAAATCCAATCTATGCTCTCACTGGTGGTATCTTTTTAACTTGTATTATTCAATCTTCAAGTGTCATGATTGCTATTATTCAACAATTAGGACAACTAAAAATGATATCTCTTGTGAACGCTATTGCATTTTTACTTGGCAGTAATATTGGTACTACGATAACAGCCACTTTAGCTGCCTTAGGTGATTGTAAAGAAGCAAAGCAAGCCGCCTTCTTTCATTTTATCTTCAATGCTGGAGGTGTTTTGATTTTTGCATTATTTTTATACCCCTTTAGCTTATGGATGTCACAAATAAAAATGCACTATCATTTATCATATAGTATGACAATTGCTCTTAGTCATTTTTTCTTTAATATAATCAGCACCATCGTGATTATCCCCTTTATAAATAAAATATCTTACTGGATAGAAAAGTTAAAATAACCCAAGTGTTAAGATTTCGTTAAGATATTAATGATTTTCTTTACACTTTCTTAACATTCTAATATATTTATGCTATAGGAGTGTGAATATATGACATTATCACAAATTAACTGGCCCTTAATTTTGGCTGGACTTGGATTATTTTTATTTGGTATTGAATACATGGGGGATGGTTTAAAAAGTTATTCTGGTGATAAACTTAAAGATATCATTGATAGATATACTTCTAGCCCTCTTAAAGGTATATTAATTGGTGCCTTTGTCACTTGCTTAATTCAATCTAGTTCAGGAACGACCGCTTTAACAATCGGTTTAATTCGTTCTGGACTCATGAATTTAAATCAAGCAGTTGGTATTATTATGGGTGCTAATATCGGAACTGTTATTACCTCTTTTTTAGTTGGTTTAAAAGTATCAAAATATGCCGTTTACTTTATTATTATTGGTGCTTTTGCCCTTATGTTTTCTAAAAATAAAAAGACAAAATATTTAGGACAAATTATTTTTGGTTTTGGTTGTTTATTCTATGGATTAGATTTAATGGGAGAAAATTTAGGAATGATAGCTCAAGTTCCTGAATTCACCCAAGTTACAGAGTACTTAGCACAAAACCCATGGTTAGGATTATTAGGTGGAACTTTACTTACTACAGCTATTCAATCATCAGCAGCAGTTATTGCCATTATTCAACAAATGTATGGTGCTGGTGCTATTGGTTTGAATATCGCTCTTCCATTTTTATTTGGATCAAATATCGGTACCACAATTACCGCTATCCTCGCTTCAATCGGTGGTTCCATTCCTGCAAAAAGAGCTGCTTTTTTCCATGTTCTATTCAACGTTGTTGGATCATTAATCTTTATGATTGTTTTATATCCTTTCCAATCCTTAATTAATTGGATTGCTTCATTGATTCCAATTACGCCAGAATTACAGCTTGCTTTAGCTCATGGAATTTTTAACATTACTACAACAATTCTCTTCTTCCCATTCATTAGTAAAATTGTTATTTTAATTAAAAAAATTATTCCAAATCATGCTAAAGAATTACAAATGGATTTAAGTGAATTAGATACGAATGTTGTTCAATTATTTCCTTCTCACGCACTTGCTATTTCAAAAAGCAAAATCATTGAAATGGGACAAATAACAATTGAAACAGTAGAAGCTTTAAAAGCATATTTAGAACAAAAAAGCAGTACTGCTAAAGATAGTGTTTTAGAGTTAGAAAATGCCATTAATTTGCTAGATAAAAAAATCACAGAATATCTTGTATTAATTTCACATGAACAACTTAATGACCATGATTCTAATGAATATCTTGCCAATATGAAATCTATAAAAGATTTTGAACGCATTGGCGATTTAAGTATTAATATTTTAAAATTTGTTGAAGCTATTTTTGATGAAAGAGAAGATTTTTCTAATGAAGGAAAGCAAGATTTAATCATTATGTTAGATATGGTTATTGTAATGATCAATAAAGCTGTCAGTGCTTTTGATAGCCATCAAGTTGATGATATTAACTTTGTTGATGAAAAAGAATCTGATTTAGATTACTTTACGAAAAAAGCAAAACAAAGACATATTCAACGAGTAAGTAATGGTATTGAAAAGTCAGCACTTGTCAACTCTACATATGTTGATATCTTATCAAACTTAGAAAGAATGGGTGATCATTGCCAAAATATTGCTGAATCATATGCACTAGAAGAAGCAGCATTTACACCAAGCGAACCTGATTCTGCTTTTTCAAAATAATAAGTAAAAGCTATAAGAAAATAACTTATAGCTTTTTTATTGACGAAAAGTATTACATTTGTTATGTTTTAATTAATAATTTTAAAGGAGACAGATTATGTCATATCGTATTTTTGATTACCATGTGGATGAATTTTTGCTATTTGAAAATAAACTTAATACTTTATCAGTTAAAGGGTACAATCCCTATAGTTTAGATTTAATTTCTAAAATAAAAAAAGATAACCAACAATATCACTATGTTTGTGATATTGCCCTATTTAAAAAAGGACAACCAAAAAAAGATGAAATTGATCGTATGATTAATTCTTATCTAGAAAATGGTTACGATTATTGTGGAAGAGTAAGGAAAATCTATGTTTTTAGATCTAAAGAAAAACTAGCTTATCGTTATCATCAAGAAACTGATTTTATTCCTTATTTTAAAGAACAAACTAAATCAAGAATTACCGGTTTTGCAATCAGCCTGCTTTTTTCTCTCGCCGTTACCTATTTTATTAGTACCAATATTCAAATAAAAAACATGATTACCAATGGTTCAATCATGCTTTATCTATCCTATATACCTATTTGTTTAACAATTCTTTACTACACATATAAAAACTGGATTGTCCATGAAAAAATAAGAAGACAATTCTTAAAACAGCAAGACTTCACTAAAGAAAAACTTAATCAATTATCCATGCATAAAAAGAAAGTTAAATATATGATAGGATTTTGTTTGATTTATGTATTGGCTGGTTTTAGTTTAGATTATCTTCAACGAGATATTCACCCACTTGATTCATCAATTCTTACCTTAAATGATTTATCTTTAACACCGTCAAAAGACCAAACTTATACTTCATCTCGTAGTATCCTCACTCAGGGTAAAATATGCACTGAAACAAATCAAAAAGATATCATTCATAGTGAAATTTACACATTAAAAAATCATCAATATAGTCAAACTTTCTTCAATCGACTACTAAATGAACACAGTCATAATAGACAAAAAAAAGCAATAAATAAAAATACTTATCTTATTGCCTCATCAAAGCATTATGATACGGTTATCATGTTAGAGCACAATAAAATCATTTATGTCACTACATCATTGGATTTAACTCAAAATAATTATGCTCATAAAATCATAAAATTTTATAAAAAATAAAAGAAAACTCTTTGAGTTTTCTTTTTTAATAATAGTGTGTAATTTCTTCCACTGTCTTTCTAGGTGGACGTTGGGGATCAATATCACTATACCCTACCGCAATAACTGAAACAATCATTTCGTTAGCTGGAATCTCCAATAATTTGCGAATACTTCTTTCATTTCGTATACCCATCACTAATGTTCCTAAGCCTAATTCAGTTGCTTTTAAAATTAAATTTTGATTATGCAGACCTGTATCGTAAATACCCCAACCATTATTGAGTTCATTATCTGGGCTTCCATTCCTTTGATAACCTGCACGGTCTTTAACAAAAGTAGAAACAATTAATACAGGTGCATTTTCAACATTTTTTTGATTAAATTCCGGTAAACATTGTGCTTTAAATTGTTTTAATAATTCTTTTGATTGGATAACATGATAACGTGGTGTTTGACTGTTCTTCCATGTTTCTGCCAAAGTAGCACAATGAATCATTTCATCAATTAATTGTTTTGATACATCTTGATCTTTATATTTTCTAATACTCTTACGCTGATTAATAATATCATTTAACTCCATATTTGCACCTCCAAAGCCATTATAACAATGTCTAATAAAAAAGGCTACTCAATGTAGCCGTTTTTTATCCACTTTATTTATTTAATTGAATCATCAAATCACAAATTTTATTTGAAAAATCCACTGGATTTTCTACAGTAAATCCTTCAATTAATAAAGCTTGATCATATAATAATGATGCATAATCACCGATAGTATCTGGTTTATTTTTAAACACATTAGAAATTGCTTGGAAAATAGGATGATTTGGATTGATTTCTAAAATTCGTCCTGCTTTAACATCGCCACCTTCTGGCATCGCATTCAATACTTTTTCCATTTCAAACGATACACCTTGATCACTTACTAAACATACAGGATGTGATTTTAAACGATTTGTAAATCTTACATCAACTACTTTATTATCTAATGAATCTTTAATAGCTGTAAGTAAATCTTTATTATCATCATTAATCTTTTCTAATTCTTTCTTTTCTTCTTCAGTTTCAAGATTTAAATCACCTTGAGCTACATTTTTAAATGCTTTACCATCATAATCTCTCATCATTTGAATCATAAATTCATCAACATTGTCCATCATGAATAAAACATCATAATCTTTATCTAAAACCACTTCTACTTGTGGTAAAGTTGCAATTTTTTCTTTTGTTTCACCACTTGCAAAATAGATTTCAGCTTGTCCTTCTTTCATACTATCAATATATTCTTTTAAAGTAATATATTTATCTTGTTTGCTTGAATAGAATAGTAATAAATCTTGTAATTTATCTTTTAGCATACCATAGCTTTGATAAATACCAAATTTTAATTGAAGACCAAAATTTTTAAAGAATGACTCATATTTTTCACGGTCATTTTTTAACATATTTTCTAATTCACTTTGAATTTTCTTTTCAATCTTATCAGCAATTAATTTTAATTGACGATCGTGCTGTAAAATTTCACGTGAAATATTTAAAGATAAATCTTGTGAATCAACTAAACCTTTAACAAATCTAAAATGTTCTGGAACTAAATCGCTGGCTTTATCCATAATGAAGACACCACGACTATAAAGTTGTAGACCTTTTTCATAATCATTTGAATAATAATTCATAGGTGCTTGACTAGGAATAAATAATAATGCATCATAAGAAACATTACCCTCTACACGTGTATGAATGACTTTTAAAGGATCTGAAAAATCATTGAATTTATCTTTATAGAATTCATTATATTCTTCTAGTTTAATATCCTTTTTATTACGTTTCCATAATGGAACCATAGAGTTAAGTGTTTTGTTTTCAACAACATCTTCATATTCATCACTATCTTCTTTTTTCTTAGAAACAGTCACATCCATTTTAATTGGATAATGAACATAATCTGAATACTTCTTAATTAATCTTTCTATTTCATATTGATCTAAATATTCATCATATTTATCATCATCTGTATTATCTTTTAAATATAATTTAATTGATGTTCCTGTAGATAATCCATTAGTTTCAAAAATTTCATAGCCATCATTTGCACTTGAAACCCATGTATACCCTTGATCTTGACCATACTTACGTGATGAAACTTCGACTTTTTTTGCAACCATAAATGCTGAATAGAAGCCCACACCAAATTGACCAATAATATCTATATCATCATGATCATTTTCGTTTTTAAATTTAAATGACCCACTATTAGCAATTGTTCCTAAATGTTCTTCTAATTCATCTTTATCCATTCCAATACCATGATCTGTTATTGTAAGAGTTCTATTTTCTTTATCAATAGCTAGATCAATAGATAAATCCTGTCTATTAATAGATGAAATATTTTCTGTAAGAGCTTTATAATATAATTTATCACTAGCATCACTTGCATTAGATATTAATTCTCTTAAAAATATTTCTTTATGTGTATAAATGGAATTGACCATTAAATCTAGTAATCTTTGAGATTCAGCTTTAAATTGTTTTTTTTCTGCCATAATTATCCTCCTTTAGCACTCTGCTATTAAATTTGCTAAAAACAGTATATTACTTTTATTTAGCACTGTCAACACTTGAGTGCTATAAATAAAAAAGAACTTTTAAAAAGTTCTTAATTAGAATTCATTGGTAAAATTAAATTTAATAGTACGCCAACAATAGCAGCTAATGCTGTTCCAGATAAAGTAGCACTTCCACCAAGTGGGAAAACCGCACCACCTAAACCAATGACAAGCATTGCTGAAGCAATAATCAGATTTCTTTGTTTACTAAAATCAACCTTTTCATCAATAAGAATTCGTAAACCATTACTAGCAATAACACCATATAATAGAATACTCATTCCTCCAAGTACACAATTTGGAATAGAACTGATTAATGCTGCAATTTTACCACAAAAAGAAAGTAAAATAGCAATACACGCTGCTCCACAAGTAACATATACAGAACCAATTTTTGTTAAACCAATAACACCTGTATTTTCACCATAAGTTGTATTAGCAGGTCCACCAATAAATGCAGATACAGTTGTAGCAAGACCATCACCAATCAAAGTACGATCTAATCCAGGATCTTTTAAGAAATTAAGTCCGCAGATTTTTCCTAAAACTGTATGATCGCCAATATGTTCTGAAACAGTAACAATAGCAACTGGTAATACAGCCCATGTTTCAGGTCCAAAGTGTAAATGATATGAGTCAAATCCAGGTACATGGAATGGAAATTTAAATTGTGGAATTGAAATCCATGCAGCTTTTGATACTCCTGATAAATCCACAATACCAAAACATAAAGATAAAACATACCCTACTAATATTGCAATTAAAAAAGGTACAATCTTTAAAAATCCCTTTGCTTGACTTGAAACTAATGCTGCAACTAAAAATGTAACAATGGCAACAATCATATAAGAAACTTCACCACCTAAAACAAACCCAGCATTAGTAATTGCATTACTGGCAAGACCTAAACCAATAACTGCAATCATAGGTCCAATAACAATTGGTGGTAATAAACGATCAATCCAATCTTTCCCTACAAATTTAATGATAATTGCAATAATAACATAAATAAGACCAACTAACATTAATCCTGTTTGTGCTGCTGAAACATCACCACCCATAGATTTTACAGCTAATTGAACTGCTGTAATGTAGGCAAAAGATGAACCCAAATATACTGGTACTTTTCTTTTAGTACACATTGTATAAATTAATGTTCCTATACCTGAGGCAAATAAAGCAACAGATACTGGAAAACCAGTCAAAATAGGAACAAGAATGGTTGCTCCAAACATGGCAAATACATGTTGGAAACTCAAGAAAATCCATTGTAAACCATTAGGTTTTTCATTAACATCGATAATTAAATTTTTACTTTTTTCCATTATATTCTCCCTTTTCTTAGGATATCATAACAAATAATGATATTAATGTCTAAAACTTTCTTGATTATTTTTGTCGGCTACATTTTTCAATATCAATAGCTAAAGCAATCATTAAAACATCTAATGCATATTGGAAATCCTCAACATCTAAAATATAAGTATCTGTTAAATGTAGAAGTTCTTTATCTATCTTTGCTACTCTTTGATGATTTTCATCATAAATATCATAATTCCATTCCATTATTTCTCCCTCAATTGACCAGTTAAGATAATCTAAAACATAAGCAGGTTTAAACAATTGAAATACTTTGCGAATCGAACCAACATATTGATTATTTTTATACAAAGCAAATCTAGGCATAAAAGTCAATAATTCTTCTTTAATCATCCCAACTAATTCATCATGAACATTATAAATCAATAATTTATGTCCAAAACTCAATTTCCCTTCCACCTTAAAAACAACTTGGTCTTGATCATCATAAATATCATAACTATCAAATAGTGAGAGTAATCTTTGTTTAAATATCAGTTTCATATACTATCTCCCTTTAGCTTATTGTATAAAAAAGTCTATACATTGTATAGACTTAATTATTTATAAATATTGAACTGTTTCTTTAATTTCTTTTCTAGAAAAGTGATTAGCTAATGGTTTAGCTTTACCATACCCTAAATCCATCATCATTAAGATTTCCTCATTTTTTGGAAGATTCAATTCTTTTGCTAACTGTTCAGGATCAAAAAAATTAATCCAACAACTATCTACCCCTGCATTATAGGCAGCTAATAGCATATGAGTAGCAACAATAGAAGCATCTTCAATTCCAGAATTTCTTTTATCACCAGGATAATTAAAAACATGATTTTTATCATAAGCAACAACTAAAACCGTTGGTGCATGATAACGACAAGGTGTGCAGTGATCAATTTTATCTAAGTATTCTTTTGATTGAATAACATATATTTTTTGTTCTTGAAAGTTTTTTGCAGTTGGCGCAATTCTTCCAGCTTCTAGTATCTCATTTAATTGATGTTCATCAATTTGTTTATCAGTGAAATCCTTGCATGAGTAACGATTTGTAATAACTTCATTAAATTCCATATAATATTCCTCGCTTTTCAAAAACTATTATACTCCAATTAAATACAAATAAAAATAAAAGATATATCACTATGAAAGTGATATATCTTATTTTTTAGTCTAACTCTTCACCATTGCTTTCAAATGCTTTTTTAACCCAATAATATGATTTTTTAGGAATACGTTTCATATCTCTTAAATCTTTGTTTGTTCTATTAACATAAACAAATCCATAACGTTTATCCATATTGCACATACTAGCTAAGATATCAATTGGTCCCCAAGTAATATAACCTAAGCAATCAACACCATCTTCAAAAATAGCATTTTTCATTTCTTTAATATGATCTCTATGATAATTGATACGATAATCATCTTCAATAGTACGACCTTCTGCTAACATTTTGTCTACTTCTTCTTGAGTCATATCTTCACGCCATCCAATACCATTTTCAAGAACAAATACTGGAAGTCCAGTTCTATGATGTAAATCATTTAATGTCCATCTGAATCCAATTGGATCAATTTCCCAATCCCATTCATTAGCTTCGCAATGTGGATTTTTAATTTGTTGTTCATTTACACATTCATGTGCAGGTCTTTCGTAATCAAATTTTCCAGTTTTAACTGTATTTGAACGATAATAAGAGAAAGCAATATAATCAACTGTGTATTTTAATAATTCTTCATCGCCTTCTTCAAATTCTGGCATCCATCCTCTGTTTTCAAGATAAGCATTCCAATAATCAGGATATTTACCTTGAGCAAATGTATCAACTAAGAATCCGTTTAATAAATTATAACCTTTAGTAGCAAAGAAGTTATTTTCTGGACTATTATCATAAGCATAAATGTTTGTAATAGCACCCATTCCGCAGAATTTAGCATCTGGTTGCATTTGTCTTAAAGCACGTACTGCTTTACAGTGAGCCATCATAACATTATGATTAACTTGATATAAATGTTTAGGATAGCTTACGCCTTCAGGAATAACTTCAGCGTTAGAAACACGTAACATCATACTATGAAGATTTTGTTCATTAAATGACATCCAATGTTTAACACGATCACCAAATCTTTCAATACATACTTTGGCATATCTTTCAAAGCAATCAACAACATATCTTGAAGCAAAACCATTATATTTTTCTACTAAATGATATGGCATATCAAAGTGAACTAATGTAATCATTGGTTCAATTCCAGCAGCTAATAATTTATCAATTAAATCGCTATAAAATTTAACTCCTTCTTCATTAACTGGTTCATCTAATGTACCATTAGGAATAATACGACTCCAACAAATAGAGAAACGATAGAAATTAAATCCCATTCCTTTCATTAATGCAATATCTTCATCATAACGAGTATATTCATCAATAGCATCATTCCAATCAGAAAATTCAGGATTCATAGGTCTTACATCATAAACACATAATCCTTTTCCACCTTCATGACGATGTCCTTCAGTTTGGAATGATGAAACTGATCCACCCCAATAAAAATCTTTAGCTAATTTTTTTTCCATAATAATCTCCTTTTTTATCTCACAATAATATTTTAACCATCAAAATTTAATTGTAAATATCTATGATGTTCCTTTTTATATTGTTTCATATTTAATTTAAAAAACAACAGTTTTATGAAACTTTGTTTCATGATATAATGATTATGGTGATAAAAATGAGTATAATGACACAATTAGAATTTGAACTTGACTTTTCCCATTCAGAAAAAGAAATTGCACACTATATTTTAAACGAAGGAGAAAAAGTATTAACTCTTTCTATTAAAGAACTTGCACAAAAAACCTATACCTCTCCAGCCACTATTGTTAGATTATGTCATAAATTAGGTCTTGAAGGGTACAGTGATTTTAAAATTAAATATTCAGCAGAATTACAATTTGACTTAGCACATACAAATCGGATTGATGTTAACTTTCCTTTTAGTAAAAATGACAGTGATTCGATGATTGTTCATAAATTAGCCAGTTTAAATCAAGAAGTAGTTGCTGAAACCATTCAGCTTATTGATTTTGACCAGTTACATCAAATTGTAGAACTACTTTATCATAATTATGATATTGATATTTATGGTACAGGTAATTCACTGCTTGCAGCTTTATCATTCCAACATAAAATGATGAGGATCCAAAGAAATGTTAATTTAAAAATGATTGCTGGTGAACAAGTATTTATGTCATACAATTCTAATCCAAATAAGGTAGCTATGATTATTTCATACTCTGGAGAAACAAATGAATTAATTAAGGTTGCTAAAATATTAAAGGATAAAAAAACACCTATTATTATTTTAACTTCAATAGGTGATAATCGTCTATCTCACTATGCAAACTACATATTAAATATCGGATCAAGAGAAAAAATCTTTACAAAAATTGCTCCTTTTGCATCACAAACATCTATGGAATATATTCTTAATGTTATCTTTTCTTGTATATTTAAAAAAGATTATGATAATAACATAAAAAATAAAATTAGCTATGATAAAGAAAATGACGTACGTCACCCTTTACATAGCCCTATCAATGATTTTGATGACTAAAACGGACCTTTACAGGTCCGTTTGTTTTATTATTCATCACCAAATGAAATACCAATAGCTTTTGCAGCTTTGACTAATTCTCCATGAGGATCAACATGTTTTTGTTGGCCAATTTTAGCAGCACCAATAACTTCTTCTAATGAAGTATATCCCATTTTATCTCCATTAATTGTAACAACATTACCAAACTTACCTTCATTGATAAGTTCTACAGCTGCTACACCATAGCGAATAGATAAAATACGATCATAAGCTGTAATATCACCACCACGAATAATATGTCCTGGATTTACAGAACGTACTTCATGATTAGGAATCACCTTTTCCAAATCATCAGCCACTTTTGCTGCTAAACCAGAATAGCGTACTGGATCTGGACTATCATCTACAATTTTACCAATAACTTTTGTACCGTCTGCATACTTAGCACCTTCTGCAACTGCAACAACTGTATAAGGCAATCCTTTTTCATCACGTTTTTTAATTGCTTTAGCGATATTTTCAATGGTAAAAGGAATTTCAGGAATTAAACAAACACCTGCGTTACCAGCAAGTCCTGCATATAAAGTAATCCAGCCAGCATCTCTTCCCATTAATTCACAACAGATAACTCGATGATGTGATTTTGCTGTTGTTTGTAAACGATCTATAAATTCAGTACCAACAGACATAGCTGAAATAAAGCCATAAGTTACATCTGTACTTGCTAAATCATTATCCATTGTTTTAGGTACACCAATAACATTTACACCTTTTCTTGAAAAATCTCTTGCACTTGTAAGTGTTCCATCTCCACCTAAGACTACAAGTACATCAACACCATCTTTTTTAAGATTTTCTACCCCCACATCAGAAACATCTTTTTTTACTTTTCCGCCATGACCATCATCAACTAAATAGTCAAATAAATTATCCTTATTAGAACTATATAAAATAGTTCCCCCTTCTTTATAAATATCTTCTACGCTTTCTTCAGTTAATTCAACATAATTATTATTATATAAACCTCTATATCCATAAACATAGCCAATCACTTCATAACCATATTTAGAAATTGCAGTTTTTGTAATTGTTCGAATAACTGCATTTAAACCCGGACAATCTCCTCCACCTGATAATAAGGCAATTCTCTTTACTTTTTTGTCCATACTAAGCACCTCCATAATATTAATTATAAATATTATGTTATAAAAAAACAATAAAAAAATGGTACCGTTTACATTATTTCGCTTATTTTTCAAAAATATAACAAAAAACGCCCCTATGGGCGCATTTTATTTATTGAATAGGTAATTCATATGTCGCTTTTGTTCCTGTAAAATCAAAATCAACAATAAATTTAACTTTAGAACTTTGTTGCTTTAATCCATAAGCTTCTTCACCCTCGCTTTTTGTTCCTTTAGGTGCTTGCTGTGGATATACATTTAAAGAAGCTGGATAACTTTCACATACATTTCCACCTTCATCAACAACCTTAAAATTTATACTTGAAAAATATACTTCATCATCATCATTTAAATTTTCATAAGAATATTTAATAATGATAACTTGCGCTGGATTAGATTCTTCAAATTCATTGCGTTCATCAGTTGCTTGAACAGAATCGACCGTAAATTTGACTAAATTCTTATTATTCTTTGTATAAGTAACAGTTTCTCCAGTCGTATATATTTTTTCTTTTTGCTTTTCTTCTGTTTTCTTTTGAGAACTTGTTTTTTTACTTACACTCGAAGAACTAGAACATGCACACATAGAAAGTGATAAAAGTAAAACCAGTATACTTTTTGCTAACTTTTTCATATTACCTATTTCCTTTCTGTATTTTTACATATGACACAATAGCTAAAATTAAATTTATTAAGCACCAGCTTGCCCAAATTGTAAGATCACCATAGCTCCCCGCTAAAGTAAATCCTAATACTGAAGCTAATAAAAATAAAACAATAAGTGCGATATTACCACCCTTTTTCTCACTGTTTCTCGTTACAATTGAAACAATTCCTCCTGCAAGCATAAAGACAGCGACAAATAACCCAGCACTACCTCCAACTTCACCATTTGCTGAAAGCGTGTTGGCAGTTCCTACAAGTGCTGATTGAAAAAATACAATTACACTTATAATAATAGATAAAATTCCTGCAACTAATTTCCATATTTTCATATTTTTCCCCTTCCCGTCTATTTCACTGATTCAGATTTTTCTATTATTTCATACAGATTACATAACTCATTAGTACCAAACTCTAAATCATTTAATATAGTAAACAATTGAGATTCTATACAAGTTAATTCTTCTTTTTCGCTTAATATTTTTAAATGATCTTTAATCCCATTAAATAATGAAGCAAGATATAAAATTTTTCCAGATACACTATATTGACTATATTCTTTGATATTCATCTGATCATCTCCTTTAATAGAAATAGACTACATCTATAATATAATCTCTTATAAAATAAAAAAGGTGCCCCCATGGGGCACACATTACATTAAAATAGTAAAAATAATAACAGCAAGTATAAAAATAATAAACATCATAACAAGCCAAGAAAGAATAATCATCAACATTCTTAGAAAACGATTTTGAACATGAATACCGGGCACATATTTCCATATTGATAGATAATTTGTTGCAAAAGAAATCGTAATGATGCTCATTGCAATAAGCATTAATCGATATAAAATACCATCATACGGTGTCATTGGATCAACCACATCAAATTCGACAATAACATAAGCAATTAAAATATAACAGATAAGTGCAATAATCATTTTCCATGGTTTATGACTTCTAAATCCTGGTAATGTATAACAACGTTTTTCTTCTTTGTTTTCTTGTGGTAAATGATGTTGGTGTAGATGGTTTAGTTTTGTTTGAACCTCTTTTATTGTTTGATAACGTGCTTGTGGATCCATTGCTATCATCTTTTTAATCAATAATTCCTCATAACCATGGTACTCACTTTCTTGAGGTAATTGACAAGTAAGTAAAACATGATATAGGACACCTAAAGAATAAATATCACTTCTTTCATCAGTTTGTAAAAAACCAAACTGTTCAGGAGAAGCATAACCCTTGCTTCCCAAATAAACTGTATCTCTTTTTTGACCTTCTTCATACTCTCTAGCAATATCAAAATCAAACAAATATACTTGTTTTCCATCATAAAAAATATTTTTAGGTTTAATGTCACGATGGATAATTTTAGGTGTTTGCTGATGTAAAACAGCTAATATGTCACATAATTGATTGATAATTTGAAAAGCTTCCTCGCTACTGAATTTACCATGATGATTTAAATAATCATATAATGTTTCACTTACAATATATTCCTCAATAATTTCTAACCATCCATCATTTTCTTGAATAGAATAAATACGTGGTATCCCCCGTATATTAATTTGTTGTAACTTATACCATAATTCTTTATTATAATTTCTTAATTCTTTTTTTATGTATATATTTCTTTTGTCTAATTCTCTAACCAAAGTAATTCTTTTAGTTGGTGTTTCTTTTATTATTTCTAATTCTAACGTTGTCATGCTTGTATCTCCTTATCAATTAGTATATCATATTTTAAGGTGATAATATGATTCTAACAGAAGAAATAGAAAATGCATTAAAAAATGAAACAGATATTGATGAATTATTAAAACAAATACATAATATGGATTTTTCACAATATATTCATTATTTATTAAAGAAATACAATTTAAAAGAAGCAGATATCATTAAAAAATCAGGATTAGAAAGAACTTATGGATATAAGATTATCAGGGGCGAAAAAGGTAAGAATGCAAAAGATAAAATTTATCGTTTAGCCCTTGCTATGGGACTATCACAAAAAGAAACAAGTCATCTTCTTTCTTTAAATAACGCAGGTGATTTATATGCCCTCAATGGTAGAGACTTAATTATGTTAAAAGGCTTATTAAAAAAACAAACAATAGAACAAGTTAATATTGAACTTTATGAAAAAGGGTTTGAACCTCTTAAAGACTAAAAGATTCCACAATATGTGGAATCTTTTTCTATAGATAATTTAAAAGTTTATACATAGGTAATCCGATAACATTTTCCAGATCACCATCAATGTTTTCTACAAACTGACTTGCTTTCCCTTGGATGGCATAAGCACCAGCTTTACCTTCCCATTCATTGGTATCTAGATAGTTTTCAATTTCCTCTTCAGATAATTTTTTAAATAATATATCAGTTGCATCACTAAAACTTGCTATATGTTGATCTTTAATAACACAAACCCCAGTAATGACAGTTTGTTTATGCCCAGATAACATTTGAAGCATTCTTTTTGCATCACTACGATCTTTAGGTTTTCCTAACATTTCTTGATTGAAAGTGACCATAGTATCAGCTGCAACAATAGTATGATGTGTATATTTTTCTTGTAAAGGTTTTGCTTTTTGAATAGCAATATTCTCTAAACGTTTGAAAAGTGTTAGATTTTCATCTAACACTTCATCAGTATCTACAAAATCAACAGAATAATTTAAATGATATTTTTCAAATAATTCTTTTCTTCTTGGCGAACTACTCGCAAGAATGATTTTACTTTGTTTCATCTTTCTTTTCTTCTTTTTTTATTGGTTTTGGCATTAATGCTTTACGAGATACATTGATTTTACCTTTATCATCAACTTTTGTCACTTTAACCTTTACAACATCACCAAGTTTAACAACATCTTTCATAGATGAAGTTCTTTCATGTGCCCAATCAGAGATATGTAAGAATCCATCTGTACCTTCAAATAAATTAACAAAGGCATAATTATCTTCTACACGCACAATTTTACCATCATAAACTTCACCGACTTCAGCACGTTTAACAATTTTAGTAATTAAATCAACTGCAATATCAATAGCTTCTTGATCACTATGGTAAATAACAACTGTACCATCTTGTTCAATATCAATTTTAACATCATGTGCTTTTTCAATAATTTCATTAATTGTTTCTCCACCACGACCAATAACATCTCTAATTTGATCTGGATGAATTTGCATTGTATAAACTTTAGGAGCATATTTAGATAATTGTTTACGAGGTTCAGCAATAGCCCCTAACATACAATCCATAATTTGAGCACGTCCAACTTTAGCTTGAGCTAACGCTTCTTTTAAAATTTCTTTTGTAATACCATCTATTTTAATATCCATTTGTAAAGCACAGATACCATTTTTAGTTCCGGCAACTTTAAAGTCCATATCACCTAAATGATCTTCCATACCTTGAATATCAGTTAAAATAGTATAATCGTCACCTTTTTTTACAAGTCCCATGGCAACCCCAGATACAGGATTAGAAATTGGTACCCCTGCAGCCATTAAAGCCATTGAAGATGCACAAATAGAAGCTTGTGAACTTGAACCATTTGATTCTAAAACTTCAGAAACAACTCGAATAGTATATGGGAATGATTTTTCATCAGGTATAACTTGAGCTAAGGCTCTTTCCCCTAATGCTCCATGTCCAATTTCACGACGACCTGGAGCACCCATTCTTCCTGTTTCACCTACACAATAAGGTGGGAAATTATAGTGATGCATAAATCTCTTTTGATCTTCAAGACCTAAACCATCTATTTTTTGAACTTCTCCCATTGCTCCTAAAGTACATACTGATAATACTTGAGTTTCCCCTCTTGTAAATAATGCAGAACCATGTACTCTAGGTAATAAATCAACTTGAGCATTTAAAGGACGAACTTCATCTACTTTTCTACCGTCTGGTCTTACTTTTTCTTCTGTAATTAAACGACGAACTTCATTTTTTTCTAAGTCATGTAAAATGATACCAACTTGTTTCATAACAGATGCTTTTGTATCTTCATCTGCATATTCTTTTTCATCATATTGTTTTGTTACACGATCCATGATTTCATCAATAGCAGCATATCTTTCTAATTTACCAGGAATAGATACAGCCGCTACCATTTCATCATTACACAAATCAGTAATTTCTTGAACTAGGCTTTCATCTAATTCAAATAAAGGAATTTCAATTTTTTCTTTTCCACACGCTTCAACAACTTGCTCTTGAAAAGCAATTAATTCTTTAATCTTTTCATGTCCAAACATTAAAGCATCTAACATTGTATCTTCATCTACTTCTTTTGCATCAGCTTCAACCATATTAATAGCATCTTTTGTTCCCGCAACTTCTAAGTTAATTAAACTTCTTTCCATTGCTTCAGGACCTGCATTAATTGTAAATTCACCATCAATTAAACCTACATTAACACCAGCAATAGGTCCATTAAATGGAATGTCTGAAATACAAAGTGCAAGTGAAGCCCCTAACATAGCAGCCATTTCTGGAGATGCATTTTGATCAACAGATAAAACTGTATTAACACATTGAACTTCATTTCTAAATCCATCAGCAAACAAAGGACGGATTGGTCTGTCAATCATTCTTGCTGTTAATGTTCCATGTTCGCTAGGACGACCTTCTCTTTTTAAAAATCCACCTGGAATTTTACCAACAGAATATAGTTTTTCTTCATATGTAACTGTTAAAGGAAAGAAATCAACATCTTTAGGTTCTTTACCAGCAACAGCAGTTGATAAAATAACGGTATCATTATATCTTACTAAAACACTACCATTAGCTTGTTTAGCTAATTCTCCAATTTCAACACTTAGATTTTTACCATAAAAATCCATACTAAACACTTGTTTACTCATTCATTTTCACCTCATTAAATTTCTGTTCTATTATAACACAGTTGTCAACATTACAAAACATTTTCTTACCTATTAGATGGAAATGACACAAATAAATGTTATAATAGAACATGAGGTGAATTTTATGAACGAAAAAGAATTAAAAAGTATTCAATATTATCAAGGTAAATTAGATAATGATCCTGCTTCATTTAATGAATATGAAGCAAATGATTATATGAAATTATTAAAAAACAATGATCAAAATGATGAGGCTATTGAAGTTGGTAAAACTTTTTTATCTATGTCCCCTCAGTTAAAAGGATACATTAATCAATACGGTTATGCTCTTTACAACAAATTTGTTAATATATCTGATGAACAAATTAAAGAAAAAGAAAGTCTTTTCTTTAGTATTGTTGAAGAAATATTAGACTTATGTAAACAAGAAAAATATTCTCCTGTAGAATCAACAGTCAATCGTGTTGTTAAATATGCTTTAAATCAAAATCCAGTTAACTATGAACTTGTCTTAAAAATGTATGATCAATTAAATCCTACTTTATTATCAGATAAACCTTACGTTAATGATGAAGGTCGAGAATTTGAATCACGTAAAGAAAGATATTATCGTCTATGTACTAGAGCAGCATTTGAATTAAAAGAATATCATCGCTGTGTTGAACTAGCAAATCAAGCTTTAGCTTTACAAATAAAATGGCATTATAATGCATTGCAATGGATTAAATATTATCGAGGATGTTCTCAATTAGAATTAAAAAATTATGAAGAAGCCAATCGTGAGTTTATTTCTTTACATAATCGTATTCGTGGTGTAAATTTCTACGAAGTTTTATACCGTATCCATGCTTCATTAAATGAAATAAAAAAAGCCAATACATATTTACTTTATGAATTTTTTGAAAACGGATATGATATTAAATACTTAGATTTATATAAACGTTTAAAAGAAGCAACAGACCAAACAAATAATGAATTGCTTATTCAAATTGTTGATTCATTTATCAAAAAACTTTCTGATGAAAATAACTTATCATGTGATTTAACAATCGCAAGTAAATATCAAAATCATTCTGCCAGTGATTTATATGATGAAATGTATAATCTTATTATGTCTCATCTAGATCAATATGTTGAGCGTTATAAAGGTCGTGTTATTCATTACAATGATCAAAATCAATATGGTAGTCTTTCATCAAAAGATGAACCTATCTTCTTTAGACAAGCAGATTACATTTATGATGAAGATGTACAAAGACATGATGAAGTCAAATATACTATCATTCCTACATACGACAGTAAAAAACAACGTTTAACATACAAAGCTATTTTAATTCAACTAGATGAAAGTGACTATGATTTCATTAATCATTAAGAGACTTCGGTCTCTTTTTTTTAAGCCCAAAAAAGATAATAAAAAAGCCATACATTATAATGGAGGGATTCAATGAAAGAACTATTTGTAAGCTATCCTTATCTATTTGTCTTTGTTATGGCTTTTTTTAACTGGTTTATGACATTTTTAGGATCAACTATTGTTTTTTTTATAAAAAAAGAAAGCCAAAAATTAGTCAGTATCTCTTTAGGAAGTGCTGCTGGCATTATGGTCGCTGCTTCTTTTTTTTCGCTTATTTTACCAGCAATCAATGAGTTAGATAATAAACCTACTTACTTTCTTCTTATTATTCCCCTTGGATTTTTACTAGGTGGCTTATTTTTAAGACTGTGTGATTTATTATTGCCTCATGAACATCTTATATCCCATCATCAAGAAGGCTTAAAAGATTCTCATTTATCAAAAACAAATTTATTAATGTTGGCAATGACACTTCATAATATTCCTGAAGGTCTAGCAGTTGGTGTTGCTTTTGCTGGTAATGGTCAACAATTATTAAGTGCTATTATTTTATCAATTGGTATTGGCATTCAAAATTTTCCTGAAGGTATGGCTATTTCTTTACCTATGCATCAATGTGGTATTTCTAAAAGCAAATCATTATTTTATGGACAACTTTCTGCGCTGGTGGAAATACCCAGTGCATTAATCGGTTATAGCTTTGCGAAAATGATGGGAACTATTCTTCCTTTTGCTTTATCTTTTGCTGCGGGAGCCATGATTTTTGTATGTATTGAAGAACTCATCCCCGAAGCCAATGCAACTAAAGAAATTGATGTCGGAACAATGAGTTTTATGGTGGGTTTTATTATCATGATGACTCTTGATATTTGTCTTGGATAATATTGACAAAAAGTATAGATTCTCGTATCATAAATATATCTTAAAAACAAAAAAACGATGAAATGAAATAGTATTTTTCTTTGAGGCACTAGAGACATTGTGGGTGGTGCAAACAATGCGCATAAAGAAAAAGAATTCACCATGGAGTTGAAAAGTTGATAAGGCTTTTTCGGTTGATCCGTTATCTCGCATACACAACTGCCAGTATGGTAATTGAGGTGGTATAGCGACAACTCGCCCTCTTAGGTGAGTTTTTTTGTTTATAGATGAGGGAGGAAAAATAATGAAAAAAATTTCTGCATTACTTATTGCATGTATGCTTGTTTTAACAGGATGTAATTCTGCAAGTGAAACAGGACAAGCAAAAGATTTATCAAAAGCAAAAATTGGTGTTGTTCAATTAATGCAACACGATGCCTTAGATGCGTCATATGAAGGTTTCAAAGAAGTTTTAGTTAAAGCCGGTGTTAAAGAATCTAACATTGATTACCAAGTTGCGGGTGATCAGTCAAACTGTACAACTGTTGCAGATAAACTTGTCAATGGTGGTAACGATTTAATCTATGCTATCGCTACACCAGCACTTCAAGCTGCAGCATCAGCTACAAGTGATTTACCAATCGTTGGATGTGCTGTCACTGATTATCAAAGTACAAAACTTGTTAAAAGCAATAAAACACCAGGTGGAAATGTGACAGGTGCAAGTGATTTAACACCAATTAATGAACAATTTGATTTAATGAGTAAATTATTACCTAATACTAAAAAAGTAGCTATTATGTATTGTGGTAGTGAAGACAACTCTATTTATCAAGGAAAAATTGCCCAACAGGCAGCTAAGAAAAAGGGATACCAATATAAAATTTATAAAGTATCTGATTCAAATGATATTCAAGCTGTAACAAGTCAAATTGTTAATGATAAAATGGATGTAGTCTATATTCCAACAGATAATTTACTAGCTACGTATATGAGCAGTGTTGAAGCTGTTACATCTCCTGCTAAAATTCCTTGTATTGTTGGTGAAGAAGGAATGACAAGAGCTGGAGGTCTTGCTACTTATGGTATCAATTATAAAAACTTAGGAAAACTTGCAGGAAAACAAGCTTTAAATATTTTAAAAGGTAAAAAGACTGCTAGTAATACTGCTATTGCTAAATTAAAAGTGAATGAATGTACAATGATTATTAATTTAAAAGTTGCACAAAAATGTGGTATTAACATCAATAAAGATGATTATCCAAATGCAACATTTGTTGAATAGGAGTTAAAAATGGGATTATTTTATACTTACTTAGGTGCCGTTGATTTAGGTTTAATATGGGGCTTTTTAGCTTTAGGTGTCTATATTACTTTTCGTTTATTAGATATTGCTGATTTAACAGTAGATGGATCATTTGCAACAGGTGGTGCCATTTGTGCCGTTTGTGTATTGCACGGGGTTCATCCCCTACTGGCTATTGTAGCAGCGATTATTTCAGGATTTATTGCTGGAGCTATTACAGGTATTTTACATACAAAATGTAAAATACCAGCTATCTTAGCAGGAATATTGACACAAATTGGTCTTTATTCAATCAATCTTAGAATTATGTCTGGTAGAGCTAATTTACCACTTACAACTGCAAATACATTATTTACAGATTTATCATTATCATTACAAATCAATAAATATTACATCGCCCTTATTATTTCACTTATATTTGTGATTATTTTTATTGGTTTACTTTATTGGTTCTTTGGAACTGAAATCGGTTCATCAATTCGTGCTACCGGAAATAACGAACAAATGGCCAGAGCTCTTGGAATTAATACTGATACCATGAAATTATTAGGTTTAATGATTTCTAATGGTCTAGTCGGTCTTTCAGGTGGACTTTATGCTTTATATGGACAAGCAACAGATGTACGTGTTGGAACAGGTGCTATCGTCATTGCTTTAGCTTCAATTGTTATTGGAGAAGTTATTTTCAGTGGTAAAAAAGGCGGGTTTTGTTTACGCTTAGTGTCGATTGTTATTGGATCGATTATCTATCGTGTGATTGTAGCTGTTGTTTTACAATTAGGTTTAAACACTGATGATTTAAAATTATTAACAGCGATTATTGTTGCAATTGCGCTGACTATTCCAATTATGATATCAAAAAGAAAGCAAGTCAGTCTTTACAAAAAATTAACAGGAAAGGAGTTGGATTAAATGCTTAAACTAGAACATGTAAGTAAAACATTCAATGCTGGTACTGTTAATGAAAAGAAAGTATTAGATGATATTAATTTAGAGCTAAATGAAGGAGATTTTGTTACCATCATAGGTGGAAATGGTGCTGGTAAATCCACATTATTAAATCTTATTTCTGGACTCCATCCATTAGATTGTGGAACAATCATCCTTGATCAAGAAAATATTTCTCTACAGCCAGAATATCAGCGTGCAAAAAAAATTGGTCGTTTATTTCAAGATCCAATGCTTGGAACTGCTGGTGATATGCAAATCATCGAAAACTTAGCACTTGCTAAAAGACGTGGTCAACACCGTGGTTTAGCATGGGGTGTAGACAAAAAAGAAAAAGAAGAATATTATCAATTAGTTAAAACTTTAGGATTAGGTCTTGAAGATCGTTTAACAAGTAAAGTAGGTTTACTTTCCGGTGGACAAAGACAAGCTTTAACACTATTAATGGCTACTTTACAAAAGCCAAAACTTTTACTTTTAGATGAACATACTGCAGCACTTGATCCAGCCACTTCTTCAAAAGTATTAACTTTAACTAAGGATATTATTGCTAAACAAAATCTAACAGCGTTAATGGTTACTCATAATATGAAAGACGCTATTGAAGTGGGTAATCGTCTTATCATGATGTATAACGGTCATATTATCTATGATGTAAAAGGACAAGAAAAACAGCAATTGACAGTTGAAGACTTATTACACAAATTTGAGGAAGCAAGTGGTGAAGAATTCACTAATGATCGTATGTTACTTGGATAGAACAGTTTAAACTGTTCTATTTTTTTATAATATAAAGCCCCTCCTTTTCTAAAATACAATAAAAAACTTCTTCAAATGTATAGATATGATGTTTCGTAAGTTCATCCCTCAACCATAAAATATCTTTATTAATTAAATGTAATGCTTCTTCATTTACTGTCCCATCACTAATCAGCGTATCTGGTAATAATACATCACATTCATCTTTTTTTATGATTGATAAAGAACCATTTGTTTCTAAAATAGCATAAGCCACTTTAGAAACACTATCAATATCATGTACTCTTAAATGATGTGATAAATCATCTACACTATATCTCAGTTTCTTCATATTTTGATATTGAATTTTACCATTTAAAATAATATAACATGGTCTTCCTTCAAAGATATCTCTTAAATTTTTAGACTTCATTGTCATAAATGATTCTAAACGATCTAATATAATTAAGGTTACTGTGGCAATAACACTATCATATAATGTCATATTTTTAGTGTCTAACCCCATTGTCATAATTTCTGATATGATTAAAAAAACAACAAAATCAAAGACATTTAATTGGCTAAATTCTTTTTTTCCAAATAATCTAAGTAATATAGTTAAATATACATAAATAAAAAAACTTACAAAAATGGTATGAAACATAGCTTCTCCGTTCTAATCACTGTTTTTTTTAATAAAGTATACTATGGAGGTTATTATGAAAAAACAGTTTATTCCCTATATAAAAGTATTTCTTTTTATTCTTATTTCTTATTTATTATCTAGTCTTATTATTGCTGGTGCGATGTCTCTTATTCAATTTTCTTACCATTCATATCATCTTTTAATTTGTATGATAAGCTACTTAATCATCATTAGTGCTAGTTTTATCTTTTTTAAATTAAATAAAGAAAAAGCACTAATCAATGCAAGCATTTTTGCATTAATATATGCTTTATTATTAAGTATATTATTTATTCAACATTGGCATCTTTCATTACTTTTAAAACCGCTTTTATTTTTATTTTTAAATATTATTCTTATTTATGCAAAGAAAAAACAACATTAAAAATGTTGTTTATTGTTTAAATTCAATATCAATGATTTTTACATCATAAGCATTAGCAACCCCAACAGTTACAATTTCATTAATACCATGACCTATAACTGCTTTAGCAAGTGGGGATTCATTAGAAATTTTTCCATTTACAGGATCAGTTTCAAAAGAACCTACAATTGTATATGTTTCTGGTTCAGCATCTTTTTCAGATAAATCTAATAAAGTAACTGTTGTACCAGGTTTAACAATATTTAAATCCATTTGTTCTTCAGAAATGATTTCTGCATTTTGAAGCATATATTCAATTTCTTTAATTCTTTGTTCTAATTGTGCTTGTTTATCTCTAGCTGAATCATAATCAGCATTTTCAGATAAGTCACCTTGTGAACGAGCTAATTGTAATTCTTCGATAACTTTAGGTCTTTCTACATTAATTAAGTTATCTCTTTCTTGTTGAAGTTTTTCAACACCGCTTTTCGTAAGCAATACTTTATCTTGTTCCATAATGT
Organism: Coprobacillus sp. AF33-1AC; assembly: GCF_003475785.1. NCBI lineage: Bacteria > Bacillati > Bacillota > Erysipelotrichia > Erysipelotrichales > Coprobacillaceae > Coprobacillus > Coprobacillus sp. AF33-1AC. The sequence goes on from NZ_QRQB01000004.1 coordinate 77,582, forward strand.
CACCTCGTAGTTAATAATATAACATAATCATATATAAATATCTAGTATTATTGATGAATAACACTTGTAATTTTTGTAATCAATAAATCAATAGCCACTTGGTTTTCGCCACCTTCTGGAATAATAAGATGAGCATATTTTTTTGATGGTTCAACAAATTGATTATGCATTTCCCTCACTGTTGTAAGATATTGTTGATACACTGATTGTAAGCTTCGTCCGCGTTCTTCCATATCACGTTTCAAACGTCTCATAAAGCGAATATCACTATCTGTGTCAACATAAATCAAAATATCGCATAAGTCTCTAATAGTTGGTTCATACAAAACAAATAAACCCTCTAAAATAATAACATCTCTTGGTGTAATCGTTTCTGTTTCAAGACTACGATTATGTTCTTTAAAATCATATATAGGTTTACTAATTGATTTCCCTTCTTTTAATAATTTTAAATGTTCAACTAATAATGATGTATCAAATGCTAAGGGATGATCATAATTGGTAAGCACTCTTTTTTCCATTGGTAAGTATGTTTGATCTTTATAATAATCATCTTGCTTGATGATACATGTAGTTTGTGTTTCTTTAAAATGTTCGTATATTGCATGAGCAATGGATGTTTTTCCTGAAGCACTTCCTCCTGCAATTCCTATAATAATTGGTTTTTTCATAATGTCACCTTTCTTCCCATATCATGTATTTCTAATGGATAATCAATATCAATAAATAATATTTCCATTGGATGATTAGCCACTTCAATTGGTTCATGATTTTCATTATATAATCCCGATATTTCAAAAATCACATTGTCATGGTGAGGTGAAAAGAATTCAACTTGATCACCCTTTTTAAAATAATTTCTTTGTTCAATCATGGCTTGTTTTGTATTTGAATCATAATCTAAAACTCGAATACAAAAATCTTGTGTTGGATGTTCATCACGATGATCGTATAGCTGATACTGACTATTTGGCATTTCCTTAAAAAATCCGGTACATACAGCACGATTTGCTGCCTTTAATAATTCATTCATGTATTTTTCACTCATAACAAAATGATCTGGATCCTGACAATAATCATCGATAAATTTACGATATGTTGAAACGACTGTTGCAATGTAATGCAATGATTTCATACGTCCTTCTATTTTAAAAGAATCAATTCCAAGTTCAATTAACTGCGGAATATGATTAACTAAAGCCATATCTTTAGAAGACATACTAAAAGGAATCTTATCATTAATTTGTTGATTATCTTTAAATAAATCATAATTCCAACGACATGATTGTGAACATCCACCTCTATTAGCATCACGTCTTGAAAAATAATTTGATAACATACAACGCCCTGAATAATGAATACACATTGCTCCATGAATAAAATATTCTAAATCAATATCTGTTTTCTTTCTAATTTGATCTAAATCCTGATAAGAAACTTCGCGTCCTAAAACCACACGATCCATTTTTATTCTTTCAAATAGTGCTATTGCTTCACTATTAAGAGAAGATAACTGGGTAGAAACATGTACTTCTAATTTAAGATTAAGTTTCTTAGCAATCATCATAATATACGGATCAGCAACAATAATCGCTGTTACACCAATTTCATCTAATTTCTTTAAGTAATTTTCAATTCCTTCTAGATTATCCTCATGTAGAATAATATTACAAGTAACGTGTATGTGAGCATCATGATTACGAGCAAATTCTACAGCTTCTTTAATATCTTCAAGTGAAAAATTAGAAGCACTGGAACGTAATGAAAACTCTTTACCACCAACAAAAACAGCATCAGCCCCATACAAAATTGCTACCTTTAATTTTTCAAGATTTCCTGCCGGTGCCAATAATTCTGGCTTTTTTATAATAACACGCTTACCATCAACAACTTTACTTACTTCTCTCATTTTCTTCTCTTTTCCTTACATCTGAAATTTTATATACTGTTGAGTCAAATAAAAAACTATGATAATACTGAACATTTGGTGTAAGCTGATGTAAAAGTCTTGTCAGTTCAATAGATTCTTTTGAATAGTTTCCTTTATTTATTGATTCAATAGCTTGAACATATAAATGAACAACCTCTAATAAAGTCATCTTTTCTAGATATTGACCATCAATAAATAAATAATCAAAACATGTAAAATGATTTAAAACATCTAACGTATAGATTTGGGGCTCACTCAATATATGACAACCAAACTTATCTTGATAAATATGACATTTTTGATCAACTTGATTAGCTTGGATATAAAGATTTGCATCTTTATCATCAGGAAAATCTAAACCTGTTATTTCTTTATAATTACTAAGTAATGGTCTTTTAGAGTAGGCCATATATTCAACGCCATGTGCCTGTACCATTGTTTTTAAAGAAACATTTTCAGCAATTTTTTTCTTTTCTTCTAAAGGAATTTCTCTCGCTAAAAAAGCACCATCAACACCTAATGTTTTTAAAAAATTAATCGTTTGATGATTTGTATTCAAAGTATCTGGAGCATAAATCTTTTCAAATCCATAATGACAATCTAAACAAATATTTAAGACACCATAATCTTGATATAAAATACCATCAATTCCAATCTTATTAAGTTTAGACAAGTGTATTTTCAATGCTTCTACATTGTGTTCTTCAATTAAAGCATTCACTAATACAAATAAATGGATATGCGGATATTTCCCTTTTAATTGTTCTAATTCATCATATTCTAAATTAATTGCTTGTCTGCAAGAAAAATAAGGTGTTCCAACAACAAAATCATTGACATCCATCTCAATATAATCATATAGATAATCAATACTATTTAAATTTACAATTAATTTCATTTCTATTCCTTTCTTTTAATGACACAAATACCATCACCAACTTGGTAATACTCAACATCATAATCATCATGATTAAAAATCCAATCTTTAAATCTTTTTATTTTCTTTACAAGTTGTTTTGTATTTCTGTTTTTTATATGTTCAATATCAAAAATCATACCGTGAAAATCTAAATTATCCACAATACAAATCCCATCTTGTTTAACTAACGGCATATATTTTTCAAAAAATTTTTGATATTGGGCTTTAGCCGCGTCAATAAATAAGCAATCAAACTGTTTTATTTTTAATTCTTGAAGATTTAAATCTAATGCATCATGATGATGCAAATAAATTTTGTCTTGTAATTGATGCTGTGTGACATTATTAACAGCTTCTTCATAACGTTCTTGATCTAATTCAATTGTTTCAACTTTAAAATCAGTTATATTACTTACCATCATCATAGCAGAATATCCTATTGCACTTCCTATTTCTAGACAAGTATGACAATGATATTGATTAAAAATATGTATCATTGTTTCAAGCCCTTCTTTTTGCATGACTGGTATATTTCTTTGTAAAGCATTTTTTTCTATTTCATTAAAATATTTCATATTAGTACCACTTATTTTCATTTATATTTTTTTGATGTTCATCATAGTCTTTAGCATAAATAGTCTTTGAATCCTTTGTTGCAAAGAAAAAATAATAATCATTCTTTTGATAATTTAATAATGACTGAATCGTTTTAGGTGATAGAGAACAAATTGGTCCTATTGGTAACCCTTCATATAAATAAGTATTATATTTTGAATCAGTATTTAAATCTTTATAAGTAACTGCTATTTTGGTTACCTGATTAGCATAATTGACAGTTGTATCACATTGTAATTTCATTGGTTTATTTAAACGATTTATTAAAATTCCTGCTATAATTTGTTGATCTTTTTTAGATGATGGAGACTCTTTTTGCACAATTGACGCTAAAGTTAAAAATTGATGTATTGTATATTGATGATTACCATCAGTAAAACTATTTATTTGTTTTTTAAAAGGTGATAGTTTTTTATTTGTTTGTTGCAACATCAGTTGTGTAATACCATCTATTGTCATTTCTGATTTTGTTAGTTGGTAAGTATCAGGCCATAAATATCCTTCTAATGGAAAATAAATATCATTGCTTAATATTTCATCAGATAAAAACCAATACTTATTAATAAGTTGCTTTAAATAAGTTTTATCTTCCCATTTTGCTAAAATATCAGCCTCATTTAGTTTGGTTACTTTAGCAATAGCACTTGCATAATCAGGAACTGTTTGACCATCTACAACCGTAAATTTAACAGTTGAAATATATTGTGCTGGTGCTTTTTCAATAATTGTAAGTTGTTCTTTTAAATTCATATTTTTATTTAAAAGGTATGTGTTACTTTTGAATTGAAAATGATTCATTTTTAAATATAACTTAGCCATCATTTGACTATTAATTAACCCTTTTTTATTTAATATATTAATAACTTCTGTTCCCGAACTTCCATGAGGAATTTCAACAACAACTTGTTTACTTTTAGATGATGTTGCCCCAATACCATGAAAATACATGCCCAAAAAACCTAAAGCCGCTACAACACAAATAAATATTGAAATAATCAATATTCTTACCCTTCTATTTAAACCTTTTAACGTATTCATAAAACCCTCCATTTGGTATTATTATAAGTTATTTTTAGATTAGATTCAACAAATCCAACCAAAAGAAAAAGGCATATCATGCCTTTTAATAACTTGTTTTAAATGGTGTAATGCATACTGGTTCATTAACTAAATATGAGTATTTCGTTTCAAAAATCATGCCACCCTTTTCAGGAACATATTGATAGCTTTCTAAAATACCACCTTTTTGACAACAAACAACAATCCATTTATTTTCAAAGAATGCAATATCTGTAGGATTAGGAGATGTATCTGCAAAATCCATATATTGTAATGTTCCGTCTTCTAATATATTAAATAATACAAGCGAATCATGCCCTCTATTTGTTACATACATATGTTTACCATCTGGCGTGATTTTCATTTGACCAGCATATGAAGTTAATTCTTCTTCATCTTTAGGATATGTATCAACAGTTTGAACTAATTCAAATTGTAAATCTTGATAACGATAAACACAAATAGTATTAGCTAGTTCATTTAAAACATAAGCGTATGTTCCTTCATCATTAAAAATCATCTTTTTAGGACCTGATCCTGGAGTAAGTTCAAGTGTATGTTCTTCATCCATAATCAATGAACCATTTTCTTCAATTTTAAACATCAATACTTTATCTAATCCCAAAGCCACCACATATAATCTTTGTTGATCAGGTGTTAAACCAACATAAGTAGGATATGGTAAAGATTGTTTTTCTGGATTAACACCATGTCCTTCTAATTTATAAGTTGATAAAAATTTAACCAGTTTTCTTTTTACAAAGTTAGCAACAACAACTTCACCATTATAGTAATCTACACAAAATAAACGTGTTGCTGTTTCATCATCACCATTAGTACAAGCATGAATATATGTTTTTCCTTTATTACTTAGTCTTGATGCTAAACCTAAAGATTCAGCACGAGCAGCGTAAGAACACACCCCACCATCGGCAATTGTCCCCGAACTATTTTTATAAGTTACACAAGTAAAACGCCCATAATTAAAACTGTAAATTGGATCACTTGGAGTTTTAAAATATTTCTTATATAATAATTCACCGTTATCTATATCAATATGGAATGTATATAAACCACGAGTTTTATCATTTCCATATGAATTTACAAAAAATCCTTTTGTTTTTCTTTTCTTTCCAAAAATACTAAATATTGACATTATTTTCACCTCAATTATTAATTTAACAAATAAATATGAACGTTTTATTAAAAAAAGCTAATTAAATTAGCTTTTTACATAATTCTTGTTTTAGTTATCACCCAAACAATCTTCATCTTCATCGCCATCACAGTATTCAGTTTCATCACTTTCTTCTTCTGCAACGAATGATTGGAATACTTCTTCAATCATATCCCATTCTTCTGGAGTTTCTACATCAAATAATTGTCCATCATCACTATAAATTGACGCAAAAACACTTGGTTCATCTAAAGATGGATCATAATATAAAACATATTGTTTCCCTGTTTCATCACTTGTAAAAGTAAACAAAACTTCGAATTCAATTTCATTTCCTTGGTCATCAACGACCTGAATTTTATTTGCTTCCATAATATCCTTTCTACTTACTATCTAAATATCCTTGTAAAATAGCTACTGCAGCCATTTTATCAATAACTTTCTTTCTTTTTTTTCTTGAAACATCTGCAAAAATGAGTTGACTTTCAGCCACTTTAGTTGTTAATCTTTCATCTACCAAAATAACTTGAATCCCATCAATCATGCTTTCTAGTTTCTCTTTGAATTGAATAGAGATTTCTCCACGAATACCCACATCTCCATTCATATGTTTAGGCAAACCAAGAACAATGGTATCAATATCATTTTCTTTGACTAACTTTGCTACATATTTTGCTGGTTCATCATAGTGGTTTTCTTTAAAACGATACGTTTCAACACCATGAGCAATCATGCCAAGAATATCAGACATAGCTATACCACAAGTTCTTGATCCTAAATCAAGTCCTAATATTTTTTTCATTATTTTTTCTCCAAATAAGACTTAACTAGTTCTTCAATAATTTCGTCACGTTCTATTTGTTGAATAATATTACGTGCATTTTTATGACTAGAAATATAAGCTGGATCATTAGATATTAAATATCCTGCAATTTGATGAACTGCATTGTACCCTCTTTCATTTAGAGCTTGAATAACAGTTTCCAAATTTGTTCGAATCATCTCTCTACGCATATCTTCAGAACTAAATACTTTTGTTTTTGTCATATCACTCATCTAAATCACCATCCTATCTTCGTTCTAATATTTATTTTACACTATTTCATTTTAAATTACAAAATGTTTTTAAGTGCATCATGAACGAGTCCTAACTTATCGTTGACTGGACAACCACCTTGAGCAAAATCTGGTTTACCTCCACCACGACCATCTACAACTTCATTAATGGCTTTGACAATCATTCCTGCTTTATACTGATTTGTAAGATTTTTACTTACTGCTACAAAATAAGAACATTTATCTTCATATTTTGATAATAGAACCACAATTCCTTCTTCCATCTTATCTCTTAAATCAAATGCAAGTTGTTTAGCTTTTGCATTTTCTAATGTTTCTTCAACAAATAAAACTTTTACACCATTAATTTCTTCGATATCGTTAGCTTTAGAAGCTGCTTGCATTGCATTTAATTTAGATGTTAATTGTTCAATTTCACGTTTACTATCTTTTAAGTCTTGGTTTAATGCCTCAACTTTATTAATTACGTCTTTTCTATTTTTTAAGTTTAATATACTACTAATTTGATCTACTGTTTCTTTTTCATGAACCATATCTTGATAAGCAACCAAACCACTTCTAGCAACTATACGACGAATTCCACTTCCTACAGATTCTTCACTTATAATCTTAAATAGACCAATTTCTGAACTATTTGCAACATGACATCCACCACATAATTCCACAGAGTAATCACCAATATTGACAACACGAACAACATCACCATATTTTTCATCAAATAAAGCCATGGCACCTGTTTGTAAAGCTTCTTCTTTTGACATATTTTGAATTTTTACAGTTCTTCCCTCAAAAATAATTTGATTAACTTTTTCTTCAATTTTCTGTAATAACTCATTTGAAATCTTTTCAAAATGAGTAAAGTCAAATCTTAATACTTTTTCATCTACATAAGAACCAGCTTGACTAATATGATCACCTAATAATTCTTGAAGTGCTTTTTGTAAAATATGTGTAGCACTATGATTTGCTGTAATTTGACGACGTTTTTGTTGGTCTACATTTAATGTGAAAACATCTCCCATTTGAATAGAACCTGATGATAATTTTACAAAATGCATATGTTGTTTATTCGGTGCTTTTAATACATTAACAACATCTGCCTTTGTTGTATTATTTTCAATATATCCTGTATCAGCGCATTGTCCACCCATTTCTGCATAGAATGTTGTATTATCAAAAATAACTTCACCATAATCATCAATCTTATCTGTTTTCACTCCATCTTTAAATAAACCTATAACTACTGCTTTAACTGGTGAAGGATCATATGTAAATGATGATGGTAAATCAAAAGCCATCAAATCTGGTTTTTGACTTGTCATAGATTCATTATCTCCTCTTGAAGCACGTGATCTTTCTTGCTGAATTTTTAATTCTTCTCTAAACGCTTTTTCATCTACAGTTAAATTTGATTCTTCAGCAATTTCTAATGTTAATTCATATGGGAAACCATAAGTATCATAAAGTTTAAATGCATCTTTACCACTAATAACACCATTTTCATTTTTATCAATTAATGTTTTTAATAATTTTTCACCATTTAATAATGTCTTATGGAATGCTTCTTCTTCTTTTTTTACCATTGTACTAATAAAATCAACTTTTTCTGGTAAATAGTCATAAAAGTCTTTCATCATATCGCTTACCATTGGTACTAAATTATACATAAATGCTTTTTCAATACCAATTTGTTTTCCATAACGAACAGCTCTTCTTAAAATACGACGTAAAACGTATCCTCTACCAGCATTATCAAACATAGCGCCATCAGCTAAAGCAAAAGTAACAGTACGAATATGATCAGCGATAACACGATAAGCCATTTTATTTTCTTCATAAGAAACATTGGCTAATTTTTCAGTAGCATGAATAATTGGTAAAAATAAATCTGTATCAAAGTTTGTTTCTCCACCTTGAATAATACTTACCAATCTTTCTAATCCCATACCTGTATCAATATTCTTTTGTGGTAATTCTTTGTAATCTTTACGATCAATAGCAGGATTACAATCATATTGTGAAAATACGATATTCCATACTTCAATATATCGATCATTTTCCATTTCTTCAAAGAATAATTTTTCTCCTAATCCTTCAGGATCATATTTTTCCCCACGGTCATAGAAAATTTCTGAATCAGGACCTCCTGGTCCTTCTCCGATTTCCCAAAAGTTTTCATATGTTTTTAAAATATGACTTGGATCAACATGACAAACTTCGGTCCAAATACGATATGCTTCTTCATCATCTGTATATACAGTTACGTATAATTTGTCTTTATCAAATCCAATATATTCTGGACTTGTTAAAAATTCCCAAGCAAAAGGAATCGCTTCTTTTTTAAAATAATCACCAATTGAAAAGTTACCTAACATTTCAAAGAAAGTATGATGTCTAGCAGTTTTTCCAACATTTTCAATATCATTAGTACGAATTGATTTTTGTGCATTGGCAATACGATTACATGCTGGTTTTTCTGAACCATCAAAATATTTTTTTAAAGCTGCAACACCTGCATTAATCCATAATAAAGTTGGATCATTATGAGGAATTAATGATGCACCTGGTTCAATCATGTGTCCTTTTGATTTAAAATAATCCAAAAACATTTGTCTTACTTGATTTCCTGTTAATTGTTTCATTCTTTTTCTCCTTTTTGACAATATAAAAAGTCGTCCTATTCTAGGAACGACTTTATCGCGGTACCATCCTAGTTCATGATATACATGCCCTTAATTTAACCTTAACGCAGTTTCACGGTAATGATTAGTTACTCTCAAAAGTAGCTTTCCTATTTTTCATCCAATTGTTTGCACCAACCACAATTTCTCTTAAGAATTAAAAATAGTACTTATCTTTTTCAACGATTTAACTGCATTATACATGAATTAACAAATGTTTTCAATATGAAACACTACATCTTTTCTTTAATTGTTTCCATCATTTGGCAACCACAATTTGTCTCACTAAACAAAATAGCAAGTGAAACAATTGTTAATGCCATAACTAAATTATTTCTTTTCATATAATCACCTCTATTTAGTATGGTCATCATCCATAAAATCATACAAATTAAGAGTTTGATTATTTTGAAATTGTTGAATAAGTGATGTCTTTCTTCTTTCATCATAATCGTATTGAATTCCTCGTATAAAAGCTTGTGGATCACCTAAAATAAACAATGACTGTTTTGCTCTTGTTAATGCCGTATATAATAAATTTCTTTTTAACATAATTGAATAATCATTTAATACTGACATAATCACAATTTTAAATTCACTGCCTTGTGATTTATGAATAGACATACAATAAGCAAGTGTAATTGTATAAAAATCTTTTGATGTATACATAACAATTCTTCCATCATAATCAACAATAAGTGTATCTTCTAAATACTCCATATTATCTTTTTTACAAATATCAATTAAGATACCAATATCACCATTATACACATCATCTTCAGGTCTATTTTTTAATTGTAAAATTTTGTCGCCTACTCTAAAAATTCTACGACCGACTTTATATTCTAGCTGATTTTCATTTGCAGGGTTAAATACTTCTTGTAATGCATCATTTAAAGCGTCTATTCCTGCCACACCCTGATACATCGGCGCAAGAACCTGAATATCATAGATGTCATAACCCTCTTTAATGGCTTTTTTTACAATTGTAGTAACATTCTTTACCATATCATAATTTGTGCTTTTAAAAAAATGAATATCCGAATAATTTTCAAACAAAGACAAATCTAATAATTGATTGTGAATGATACTATGCGCTAATTGAATAATTCCAGAATCTTTTGACTGTCTAAATATTTCATCTAATTCAATGACATGTAAGTCTAATTGAATTAAATCTTTTAATACATTTCCTGGTGCTACTGAAGGTAATTGATGATAGTCACCAATGAATAGTAATTTATGAATTTTATTTGAAGCATCTAATAATTTACTTAGAAGTAAACAATCAACCATCGAAAACTCATCAACAATTAAAACATCATAATCCAAAGGATGACTATGATCCATTGCAAAAGTATTAGAATGTAAATCCCATTTCAATTCACGATGAATTGTACAGGCTTCTAATCCAGTTAATTCGCTTAACCGTTTTGAAGCTCTTCCTGTCGGTGCAACAAGACCTATTTTTTCTTGAGGATACAGTTGATGATAAACATCTAAAATCAATTTAACAATCGTTGTTTTCCCCGTTCCTGGTCCACCAGTTAAAATCATAAAAGGATATTTTAAAAAGTGATTAATAGCTTCTTTTTGCTTTTTAGCATATTGAATTCCATATTGTTTTTCTTTATTTTCTATAAATTGATCAACTTCGTTTTGGTCGTAAATATCATCAGGAATATGCAAAATTTGCTGGATAAATGATGCTATGAGTTTTTCAGCTTGATACATTTCATAATAATAGTATCGGTTATCTTCTAAGATTACTTTTTCTTCTTCTATTAACTCATCTAAGTATTTTTCAAATTGATCATCAATTTGAAAAATTAATTGATTCATCATTTTTTTTATTTCGCCAAGTGAAACATAAGTACTTCCTGTAGAAAAACCAATTTGTTTAATACTATAAATAATAGCCGCTTTAATACGATGGGGATCTTCAGGAGATCCTCCAATTTTTAAAGCCAGTTCATCTGCTGTTTTAAAACCAATACCGTCGATATCTTCAATCAATTGATAAGGATTATTTTGTAAAACCTCAAGTGTTTTATCTTTATATTTTGCCTGAATAAGACCTAAATTTTTCAAACTAATTCCATGTCCCATAAAAAAAGCAGTCACTTCTTGGTCAAAGTTTTGACTTGATAAAACTTGATAAATCGTTTCTCTTTTAAGCTCCGTCATGGACTTCACTTGATCTAAACAATGCTTATCATCGATAATTTTTTGTAAACAATCTTTACCTAATGTATCAACAATATGACCCGCTAAAACCTTACCTACTCCTTTAAATAAAGGACTAGATAAATATTTAACAATTTCCTCTTTATCATCACTTAGTACAACCTCATACCGTTCCATTTTAAATTGTTTACCATATTTAGGATGAATTTGCCAATCTCCATAAAAACAGTATTTATCATAATCATTAAATTGACTCATATAGCCATTTAAAGTAAACCAATGTTCTTCTTCCTCACATTCAACAACTGCCACAATATAATAAGAAGATTCGCTATAAAAGCGAACCTGTCTAATAAATCCTGTATATTTAATCATTATAGATACTCTATCTCTTTTCCATCTTTATATACTTTTTCAATTGTACCACCACCTAAACAAACATCACCATCATAGAAGACAGCAGCTTGTCCAGGAGTAACTGATTTTACAAGTTGATCAAAGTGAAGTTTAACAGTATTTTCATCAATAAATTCTAGTGTAATAGGATTATCTTTTTGTCTATATCTAAATTTAGCTTGACAATGAATACTACCTTGAGGTTTTGAAGAAGGCATCCAGTTAACATCTGTAATCAAAGCTCCATCAGACATCAACCAATCATTTTGATCACCCTGACAAATATAAAGTACATTTTTATCATAATCTTTTCCAATAACAAACCAAGCATCACCAGCCCCACCAATGCCTAATCCCTTTCGTTGTCCAATTGTATAATACATAATACCAATGTGATCTCCTATCACTTTTCCTGTCTGGATATCTACCATTTTTCCAGGTTTAGCAGGAATATAATTTTGCAAGAACTCTTTAAAATCACGTTCACCAATAAAACAAATTCCCGTACTGTCCTTTTTATGAGCAACAGGCAAATCAAGTTCTTCTGCAATTTTTCTAACTTCACTTTTTTCTAAATCACCTAGCGGGAATAAAGAAGCTTGTAGTTGTTTTTGATTAAGTTGACACAAGAAATAAGTTTGATCTTTATTATGATCTACACCTTTTAACATAATTGAATCTTGTCCATCATGATGAACAATACGAGCATAATGCCCCGTTGCAATATAATCAGCATCTAGCATTTGAGCATATTCTAAAAAAGCTTTAAACTTAATATGTTTATTGCATAAAATATCAGGGTTTGGTGTTCTTCCTTTTTTGTATTCTTCAATAAAGTATGTAAATACATTATCCCAATATTCTTTGATAAAGTCGACTCTTTTAATCGGAATACCTAAGCATTTAGCAACAGCTTTAGCGTCATTATAATCTTTTTCTTGAGGGCATACATCATCGTTATTAGTAGGATTACCTAAAATATCATTATTTAATTGACTATCCCAATTACGCATAAAAACACCAATAACTTCATATCCTTGTTTTTTCAATAAATAAGCTGCTACTGCTGAATCCACACCGCCACTTAAACCAAGTACAACTCTCTTTGCCATATTATTCCTCCTCATCCTTTTTTGCTTTACTATTATATCATGTTTAATCAGAAATACTAGCGATTATGCCTATAAATATAAAAAGCTTAATTGCTAATAAAGAGTATTTAAAATAATCTGATATTTTAGTTTTAAACAAAAATAGT